>RQOI01000419.1 GCA_003854995.1 Candidatus Zhuqueibacterota bacterium | reverse complement strand
TAAGAGTTCATCTTTTTGGTGACGGCGTTGATCTCGCCGTCAGCCAGTCCATAGACCTTGGCGATCTCGCGCACCGCGGATCTCGCCTTGAAAGTGCTGTGATTGCTGATCATGGCAGTGCGCTCCGGCCCGTATTTGTCAAACAGGTATTTGAGCACTGAATCGCGTTCGTCCCAGGCAAAATCGACATCGATATCGGGCGGATCTTGTCGGCCTCTGTTCAGAAAACGCTCGAAAAAGAGGTGGTGTCTGATGGGATCCACATGTGTGATGCCGAGCGCATAGCTGACGATGCTCGCCGCGGCTGAACCGCGGCCGCAGGTCAGTTTCACCTTGTTCGCCACATCCGCCAACACCAGAAAATAGGCGGCAAAGCCCTTGTCGCGAATGATGTCGAGTTCGTGATCGAGGCGCTCCTGGATGACGGCCGTCATTTCCCCATACCTTTTGTGGATTCCTGCGACAACCTTTTTGCGCAAAAAAGCAAAGATATCCTCGCCATCAGTATCCGGAAAAGAAGGAAAGACAAAGCCGCCGAAATCGAGATCGAATTCGCACTCGCGCGCAATTTTCAGCGCGTTGGCGATCGCCTCCGGACAGTCGGAGAAGCGCGCGATCATGTCGGCGCCGGAAGTGAACCAGGCGTCGCGATCGACGAGCTCGTCCGGCGGCACGCGCTGCAGCGAGGTGTTGAGATCGATCGCGCGCAAAAGACGATGCAGGCGCCAATCGTCTTTTGCGACGAAATAGACGGCATTCGTAGCCACGACGGGAATGGCGTTTTCCCTGGCGAAATGGCGCAGCCCTTCGCGATTGGCGTACGGAATCAGCTCGGCAAAGACGTTTGTGAGATTGTGAGATGCGAGCAATTGCTGCAAAAGCGCACTGTCTTGCGTCAGGATGAATGTGTCGGCACAATGATCTCGCACTATATCAATCAGAGAGCGTCCTCGTTGCTCATGAATGGCGGTGATGGCCTGACAGAGATATTGATAACCGGCGAGGTTTTTGGCCAGCAGCAGGCATTCATTGCCCTCATAGCAAAGATGAGCGCCGATGAGCGGCCGCAGGCCGAATTCGCGCGCCGCCTCTATAAACCAACCGAGTCCGTAGAGGCCATTGCGGTCAGTCAAGGCGAGATGCGTCATGCCCATCCGGTGCGCGGCGGCGCAGAGGTCACGAATGGTCGCGGCGCCGCGGCAAAACGAATAATTTGAATGCACATGCAAATGGACAAATTGACACATGGCCATATTTCCTCATGCGATAGTGATATAATGTACACCTTTTATTGCACGTGCGCAAGTGATTTTTTCAAGATCGCCAGGGGAGAGGGGGAAAAATGGGTTCTATAACGAATCGAGTCATAATATCT
>RQOI01000418.1 GCA_003854995.1 Candidatus Zhuqueibacterota bacterium | reverse complement strand
TGACGGTTACAGAAGGTTCTTCAGCCTTTAGCCTGTTGGCCCGTTATCCGGGATGGGTGAGCACCGGCGCTTTGAAAATGACGGTCAATGGAGAAGAGGTTTCATTTTCATCCAACCCTTCGTCCTATGTCAGCATTGACAGAAAATGGGAAAAGGGCGATGTGATCGAGATTCTGCTGCCAATGCACAATTCCATCGAACACTTGCCCAATGTCCCCGAGTACATTGCTTTTATGCACGGCCCCATTTTGCTCGGCGCCAAAACCGGAACCGAAGACTTGCAGGGCCTGATCGCGGATGACAGCCGCTGGGGACAGTATGCGGCAGGCGAGTATTTGTCGGTTGATCGAGCGCCTATCCTGATTGAAGACGATCTTGAAAATATCGGTGATAAGTTAGAACCGCTAAAAGGCAAGCCATTTAACTTTGAGCTGAACGTGAAAATGATCAATTCAATTGATCTCACATTAGAGCCTTTTTTTCAAATCCACGATGCCAGGTACATGATCTACTGGTTGGCCCTGACAAACGACGGCTACCAGGCCTATGTCGATTCACTGGCCAACCTTGAAAAAGCAAAGCTTGCCCTCGAAAGACGCACCATCGACTTTGTGGCTGCCGGCGAACAGCAACCGGAAATCGACCATGCCATGCAGGCGGAGCGCTCGAACACGGGCAACAATATGAACGAATTTTGGCGCGATGCACGGGGCGGCGGCTATTTCAGCTACGATCTGTCGACGAACTCTGAAACCAACCTGAGCCTGTTTGTGCGCTATTGGGGCGCGGAATGGGGCAGTCGAAGATTCGATATATACGTCGACGATGTAAAATTGGCGACCGAGGACAATACCGGCAGATGGAACGTCTCGATGTTCAAAGATGTGATCTATCCAATCCCGGATTCAATGGTTAAAGGGAAAAGCCATGTCAGAGTGAAATTTCAGGCGTCGCCCGAAGGTACGGCCGGCGCCGTGTATGTTGTCAGGTTGTTGAGAACTGATCCCGCGAAATAGGAGCTCATTTCAATAGTCGCATTACATGAACATCTGCAAAAATAGGCTGAAAAGGAAAATGAACAGATGAGAAAAAAACGTGTCAAAGCGAATAGGATTGCTCTCTTCATGATGGCCAGTTTTTGCGTTAATGATATTTTTACACAATCTGCTTCACCTGAGCGAGTAATCAGTCTTGATTTCAGTCAAATCACAGGTCCTTTTGAAACTATGTTCAACGAATGCGTGGGCGCCGGCAGAGCCAACGAAGGCTTGCGCGCGGATTGGCAACAGCAGCTGGCGTACGTCAAAAAAGAGTGCGATTTCAAATATATTCGCCTGCACGGGCTGCTCACCGATGATATGGGCGTTTATCGGGAAGATAGAAATGGAAATCCGGAGTACAATTTTCAGTACATCGATGTGCTGTACGATTATATCCTCAGCATCGACATGAAACCTTTTGTCGAATTGGGATTTATGCCCGCAGCATTGGCGAGCGGCACGGAAACGATCTTTTGGTGGAGAGGCAATGTCACACCGCCGAAAGATTATCAAAAATGGGAAGAGCTGATCCGTGAGTTAACGTCGCATTTTACCGAACGCTATGGCGCGGAAGAGATCAAGACGTGGTATTTCGAAGTTTGGAACGAACCCAACCTTTCGCCCGGTTTCTGGACAGGAACGATGGAAGATTATTTCAAACTATACAAGCATTCGGCAATCGCGGTTAAAAG
>RQOI01000417.1 GCA_003854995.1 Candidatus Zhuqueibacterota bacterium | reverse complement strand
TCTCCCACTCATCATTTGATTCAATAGACTGTCCGAATTTACACCCATCTTTCACCTCCGCGACGCGTCCGTTTGCTGCGCAGACGTGAAAGCCATGTCAATTCATCTCTATTGAATCCATTAAAAAGGGAGTTGTTACAATGATCAAACGACTTTGCATCCTTGCCAGCCTGCTGTTCGGGTTGTTCCATCATCAGGCCGCAGCCAGCGACTCGGCCCATCTCCTCACCGGCACGGTCTATGGCATCGAGCAGCACGCGGACCATCAGGACACGGTGGCGCTGGCGAATGCGAATATCTTGTGGAAAAACACAACCATTGGCACTGCTACCGACAGCCAGGGCGAGTTCAAGCTGGCGCGGCCGGATTCGGTCGCACAGCTGGTCGTCAGCTACATTGGATTTGAAAACGACACGCTCCTCGTCCATCCCCATGATCACGCGCTCACCGTGTTTCTGGACGTCATTCGCAGCACCGAAGAGGTCGCGGTCGTCGCTGAAAAACCGCACACAATACAGCATACAGAGGACGTCGTCAATCGGCACAGCATAACCGAGACTGGACTGCAGACGCTCGCCTGCTGCAACCTGGCTGAGAGCTTTGAGAACACCACCGCGGTGGACGTCGAACAGACGGACGCGATCAGCGGCGCCAAACGGATCAAGATGCTGGGCCTGGCCGGCACGTATACGCAGATGATGGTGGAAAAAGTGCCATCCATGCGCGGCTTGGTCGCGCCCTACGGTCTGGAATATATTCCTGGTTATTGGATCGAAGCGATCGATGTTTCAAAGGGCACCGCATCTGTCGCCAACGGCTATGAGAGCATCACCGGACAGATCAACGTCGAATTGAAAAAGCCGGAGAGCGAGCGTGGGCTCGACCTGAATGGCTATCAGAGCAGCATGGGACGGTCGGAGATGACCGTGACGGCGAACGAGCAGCTCAGCCCGTCCGTCAGCACGATGCTGCTGACTTTTGCCAGCTACAACCAGACCAAGTGGGATGTGAATGGCGACACCTTTCTCGATATGCCCCTGACAACCCATTTCAACATCATCAACCGCTGGAAATACACGGGTGCAAACAAGGAAGGACAGATCGGCGTCAAATTTTTGCATGACGACCGACATGGCGGTCAGATGTCTTTCGATTTCAACAATCCCGGCACCGCGACGGCTTATGGTTCAAACATGCGAACGCAGCGCATCGAATTCTTCTCCAAAGGCGGCATAGCCCTCAACAGCAGTTCGAGCGTCAGCCTGATCTTCTCCGCTTTCCGGCACAAACTGGATTCTTTTTGGGGGCGAAAAAACTATGCGGGCGATGAGTCCAGCCTTTTCGCCAATCTGCTGTTTGAAAAGACAGTCCGACGGCATTCATTTTCCTCGGGTTTGTCCTACACACTCACAACGCGCGATGAAACCTATCTTCGAACGCTCTATGGGACGAAAGAGTCGGTGCCTGGCGCTTTTCTGGAGTATACTTGCCGCATGAATGACCGGCTGACGGCGATGCTGGGATGGCGCTATGACTGGCATAATCTCCACGGCGCGTTCTCGACGCCGCGCATGCACCTGAAATACGACGCAGGGACGACGTCGCTGCGTCTCTCGCTCGGCAAGGGCTATCGTGTTCCCCACATCTTTATGGACAATCCAGCGATCCTCACCAGTTCAAGAGAGCTGCTTGTCCCCCAATCCCTGCGGGCGGAAGAGGCGTGGAATGCCGGTCTGCAGATTGTCAAGGATTTCCACACTGCCGCTGATCGCCCGGCGTCCCTGTTGCTGGACTTTTATCGCACCGACTTTGTTCAGCAAGTGGTGGTCGATATGGAGCAGAATGCGCAGCAGATCTGGCTGTATAATTTAGACGGACGCTCGTTTTCCAACAGCGCGCAAATCGAACTCACCTTGTCCGCCGCACGCGGGCTGGATCTGACCTCGGCCTATCGCTTTAATGACGTCTGGACCAGCTACCGGCAGGGACTGGAAAGAGTCCCGCTCACCGCTGCGCATAAAGGCCTGTTCGTGATATCCTACACCCTGCCGGCTGACACGTGGCAGTTTGACCTCACGACGCAATTCAATGGCAAAAGCAGACTGCCAAATAACCGGCTCCATTCGGATGTGCGTGAAGCCTACTCGCCACCCTACGTTTTAATGTTCGCGCAAGTCACCAGAAAATTTGCCAGGTGGGAATTGTACGCAGGCGTCGAAAATATCGCCGATTATCGACAGCCGGATCCGGTTCTGGGATGGAATGATCCCTTCGGCCCCGTTTTCGACTCCTCGATCATCTGGGGACCCACGGTTGGACGGCGGCTCTATATCGGAATTCGAACCAATTAAAAGGGAGACCGGAGACGGGAGACCGGAAAGGCACGGTCTCCGGTTTCCCGTCTCCGGCCTCCGCTCTTTTCCTCTAGCGCTCTTCCGGCCTTTCGAACTGACCAAACTCGCCGGAAAAGAGTATGTTCAAATATTTCTCGCTAATCGTCGTCTCCGACACGCCGATGCTCTGCAGCAGCTCTTTCGGCAGATCGGGATAGTAGGGGAATATGAATGGAATCACTCTATAGGGCGTCCAGTAGAGTATCTCGTCGCCGGAGCTCGGATAAAAGCTCCACTGCTGCTCCCGCCAGCCCAGCGACGCGATGAACGGCGCCCCGGTGCCGGGTAGTTGGTAGAGATAGACCTCATCTGTCTCCACGTTGATGACAAAGCAGCCGCCCAGCAGAATCATGGAGCCGTTGGGTATGCTTATTTTCGTCCCTTCGAGACTGGCAATGAAATGAGCGGTCATGCTCAGGCCGGACTGATATCCTGTCTCGTGCGGCAGCGGATAGACAGCCCGCGTCTCGACGCTAAAGCTCTTTGGCAAAGAGACGTTCTTGATCTCGCCATTGCGATCGACATCGCCGCTGCCATAGAGGACGGCGCCGTCCCGCAGAATCACTTTTTTCACGACCAGGAGATGATTGATGGTGTAAAAATAGAGGTCAAGGTCACCCGTGACCGTACCGGCGGCCTTGAGCGCCGACCGAGGTGGCAGGGTGAGACGAAAGGCGCCACTCTCGTCCGTGAACGCGCCCACATTCACCCCGTCCAGCCAGACGTAGACGCCCTTGGCGTTCTGCATGCCCGGCAGCGAGACGACGCCTGAGAGGACGCGATTTTCACCCTCGATCTCGTCTTCGCCGAATGGATTGTCACATGCCGGCAGCAACAGCAGCGACAGGAACAGACAACAGGATATCATTATTCTCATTGCGCACCCTTTCTAAATCTGCGCGCCGACGGTCAGGTAAGCGCGTTTATCTCGAATCGCCAGACCCTGCAGAGCGGTCTCGCCGCGATCGAGCAGGTTGCGGCCGCTCAGGCTGAAAAATACTTTGCCGTAAGCCAGGCGAAATGTCCTAGAGATGTGAACATCGCAGTTTGCAAAAGGCGGCAGCGTCACTTCTGCGAGACCGCCGGCAAAGGTGCGAATCCATCCCGCCCCTTCGCTCTCAGAAAACCAGTGCAACAGAATCGAAAATCCCATGTGGTTCACCGTCACATCGAGCGTCTGCTTGAAATCCGATTTGAACGGAAAAGCCGACTTTTCCGAAATATTATATCGCGCCAGGCCATACTCCAGATCGATCTTTTTTTTCAGCAGATAGACATTAAAGCTCGCCTCCAGACCAAAGATCTCGGCTGTCGGGACATTATCATAAAAGACAACCGGGATGCCCGGCGTGGAGATGGGCCTGAATTTATCCGTATAATAGTTGCGAAAAAAGACGCCTTCTGCATGCCAGCCGTCAATGGCGCCGCGGCTGGCCGATTCTTTGAACAGCTCGAGTCCGGCCTCAGTGCTGGTGACGCCCTCGGGCCGCAGGCGAGTCGCCGCATCGCCGCCAAGGGGCACGCTCAGCTGTTGCACTATGGTGGGAAATTTTGTATTGGCGCCGAAATTGAGAAAGCCCTTAAAGGCGACATTCTGCCCGGCGCCATCGACAGAGGTGGAAAATTTGAAATGAGTGGCGTCCCAGTCATTGTCCTGCAAATGGGCGCCATCCGCGGCAGCTGACTCGATGTCGCTGACATTGTCATGCACGCGGTCGTGACGCAGACTCAAATCGACATGAAAATTCTGCAAAAAGCTGTCGCCGGCGTTGATATCTGTCTTGGCAATGCCGACAAGCCCATGATGGCTGCGGTCGATCTCGGCCTGCTGCGAAAAAAGGTGCGCTCGATCATCCAAAAAATCGACGTGCGCGGTGTGATAGCTGTAGCCGAACAGGACATCGGCGAGACTGACCTCGAATGTCTTGTCGAGGTTCAGCTGCAGCCCATCGTCATCGATGCGGCGCGCCATTTTGGCCTCTGCATAATTGAGATCTTGCTGCTCGCAATACGACTTGAACGCCGCCATGAAATGGAGCTGTCGCACCGGGCCGACGGCGCCGCTGTAGGTGAGAGAGCCGATGTCATTGGTCTGACCGACATCTTCGCCATCGCGGCCATTTTTGTAATCGAGTCGCGCATGAACGTACATGAGATCGACGTCATTGTCATCGCCGATGTCAGAGTGCAAAATGGCGGTATGGTGTATCTGATCATTCTTTATGCTCTCGGCATCAGAGGCGGCATCGATGAAGCGTCGTCGCTGCGACGCGTCTTTAAAGCTGTAAGAGGCGTGCTGTCGGCCGAATTTTTTGTAGAGCTGCGCATTGACATGTTCAGTATTGTAGGTGCCGACGCGATAGGAGAGCCGCGCCGTGTAATCTCGCTCCACCTGCGGCACAACGTTGACGACGCCGGAAAACGCCTCCGGCCCGTACAGACTGGTGTTGCTGCCTTTGATGATCTCGAAACGCTGCAGATTCTCCAGATCGATCAGAGAAAAATCAAAGACGTTATCCAGGGGACTGTTCATGCGCACGCCGTTATAGAGCAACACGACATCATCGGCATTGCCCCCTCTGATGGAGATCGTCTTTTTACCGCTCATCTCTTCCTGAACCTGGATGCTGGGTTCGGTCTTTAAAAAGTCACCGGCATCGACGTAGCCGCGGATATCGAACCTGGTCGCCTCCAGCACCCTGATGCTCTGCGGAATATCGCGCGCGATATCGATTTTGTGCCTGCCGCTGGCGCCGAGCACCTGAACACCCTGCAGCGGAATGACGCGCGGGACGAGGTAGATGGGCGTCTTGACGGTGAGGAGGGAATCGACGGCTATCGATTGAATTTCATAGGAGATATGGCGGAACGTGACGCGGGCGCCGGAAAAATCGGCCGGCAGATCAAGTCGAAACGTGCCGCTCACATCGGTGATGGCGCCGTAACTGGAATTCTCCACATAGACATTGACGCCGTCCACCTGCTGATGCGAATTGGCATCCAAAACCAGACCTTCGAGATGAATGTTCGCCAGGGCTGAAGCGGTGAGCACGGCAGAGAGAAAGAGGCATTTTTTCATGTTTTTTTATCCTGAAAAATTCACGCACACAGATGCAAAGACTCCAAGATTGATTTTATTATGTTTAAATATCGCGTGAAAGATAGCATGAAAAACTTTGCTGTTTTACAGACTCTATATTTCTTTGTGCCTCGTGTCTTTGGGTGAGGCGTTTGTGAATAGTATAGGTAGAGTTCGCTTCCTGCAAATTACAAGTAATTTCATCAGAGTCAAGCGCCAATTATACGGGAGGGCAGCCGCAAAGTTGCACCCTCGCCCTGTGGCGGAATGAGCGCCTTGAACACGCCCGTCATGACGTGACACTTTTCCGCGTAAGAGGTCAGTTTCTGGTAAAGACGCAAGAGATCAACTTAGTGAGACCTGTGGCCGCAACCAAAAATATCCAAAC
>RQOI01000416.1 GCA_003854995.1 Candidatus Zhuqueibacterota bacterium | reverse complement strand
GTCTGCCAATCGATCATGGTCGCCAGATCAAAACGGAATCCATCGACATGGTATTCCTGCAGCCAATATTTGACGCTATCGACGATCAATCTGCGCGCCATGGGGCGATCGGTTCTGAAATCATTGCCGCAGCCGCTGTTCGAGCGCAAAGTGCCGTCCGCGTTCAGATGAAAATAATACTGTGTATCGATGTTTTTAAAAGCGTTTTGATCGTACTGGGCGACATGATTATAGACAACATCCAGGATGACGGCCACGCCCTCCCGGTGCAACGCCTTGACGACATCCTTGAAATCATCGACCTGACGGCCGTCGGCGCCAGAGTAGTGATTCGCTGTCAGCGTCCCAGCGCCGGCATAGTAGGATTCCGGGGCAAAAAAGTACGATGTCATATAGCCCCAGTGATTGCGCGCATAAGGATTCCAGGTATTGACGAGACCGCCGACCGGTTCGCCATAGGGAATTTCAATATTGCCGAAATCGTGAACGGGCAAAAATTCAACCGCGTTCACTCCAAGAGATTTGATGTGTTCAATGCCCCCGACCTGACCTCGCTGAATCAGACCTCTGTAGGAACCGGCCAGCTGCGACGGCACGCCCGAGCTCGGATGCGCGGTGAGATCACGAACATGACATTCATAGATGATCAAATCCTCGGTCTTAAAGCCCAACGGCGCGTCGCCTTGCCAATCATAGCGTGTGGTGTCCAGAATGAGCGTCTTGCCGCGATGCAGATAGTCATTCTTCGTGGCGACAGCTCTGGAATAGGGATCAGCGAAAAGCTTGTCCGGGCTCACATCCCCCTGTCGATCTGGGGGAGCATCCACACAATAGGCATAATGTGAGCCAAAGTAATGGCCTGGCAGCGACAGCTCCCACACGCCATCCCGATCACGATGCAGGCGATGCGGCGCGCCGGATTCATCCATCACATTCGAAAATATAAAGAGCCACACGTTCTTTGCCCGCGGCGCAAAGAGGCGAAACGTGGTTTGCGTCGCATCCCAGGTGCAGCCGAGCTCTTTGTCGGAATAAAAATCATTCAACAAGGAATCGACGTCGAGGACGACGGCGTCGTCTGCCAGCGTGACGTGATAGGTCCGGGCGACATCGAGAGGCTCGACCGAAAGCTGCAGGCGATGATCAACGACGGCAAGAGAACGAATGGCCAGCTGCGGCGTGATCTGAACCTTTTGCGCGCGCGACGAGGAGATCTGCCTTTTCAGCTTGACATCAATGGTCTGGACATCCCGCGCCTGCGCCGAGATAAAAATGCTATCTTTCATATCCTTTGCTTGCATTGACTGAGACAAAACAATTAAGATCAGGGGTAAAGCGTACCCCAAAACGCGCCATCTGCATACATTTTTTTTATTCTTCATCAGGTTCACCCCGAACCGTATTCGTGCTTATTTACCTTGAATTTAGAGAATCGACGGCTGAATGTCAACCACAGGATTCAGCAGCATAACTGACCACTGATCTTTCGGCATCGTCATCGAATCAACGCTGGCCAAACTTGTTATGACTGACGACAGAATCCATGGTGCGTTTGGGCACGTGCAGTCGACCTTCTGCATCGCGAAAATATTTCACCGATTCGTCCAGATCAAACGCCATCGGCTGCTCATCCGGATAGCCCAGGGCCAGGACAGAATCGATCTCCAGGTCATCCGGAATATTGAGGATCGGCCTGAGGGTCGGTCGACTCACGGAGGCGATCCAGCACGATCCGATGCCTTCCTCCAACGCCACCAGGATCATGTTCTCGACGGCCGCGCCGATATCGTGTCCCGTCCATTTGGATGCAAAGCGCACATTGCGCAGCACGACAATGAAGGCGGTCGGTTCTTTTCCCGGCGGCGGCGGTCCCTGCTCTTTCGGCAGATAGCCCGCCCACTGGGTGTTGGCGTAAATCGCCCGCACAAGCTCCGGACTGTCGACGATGATGAACTCCCACGGCTGCAAGTTCATAGCGGATGGGCCCATGCGCGCCGAATCGACAATCTTGCGCAGGGTGATGAGCGGCACTCTTTTGGGCTGAAAACGACGAATGGTTCGGCGTCTTTGCACGGTTTCGTAAACGGACATGAACTATTCCCTCTTTCTATGATTCACAAAAGCGGTCCATTCTGTGCAATTGAATATACATTTATGTCGCACTTTAGCAAGTGAGAAATGATATTTCTTGGCATTTATAGCAAAATTTGGTAAACTTGCTCATACATGGAAAAGAGAGAATGAGACGAATCAAATTTTTAATCCGCACCTGCTGCTTCATTTCTTGCATCATTTGCTGCAGCAAAGAAGAGACGACGGCGCCAACTGCGCCGGACAAGTCGAGCCTCCCGGCGCTGCACACAGAAGGTCGCTGGTTCGTCACAGACGCCGGCGATAGAATCATCCTGCGCGGCGTCAATATACCGAGCATGGAGTGGACGGCGAGCGGCGACAATATGCTGAAATCCGTCGATCATATGATCGAGGTATGGGGATGCAACCTGCTGCGCATTCCGCTGTCGCAGGATCGCTGGTTCGGCTATGGCGCGGAACAGAGCGACGACGGCGCCGCCTATCAACGATTGACCGAGGCGATCGTCCAAGCCGGTGACGAGAACGGCGCCTACATCTGGCTGGATTTGCACTGGAGCAATGGCGATCGTTGGGGTCAATATATCGGTCAGCATATCATGCCGGATGAAAAGTCGATTATTTTTTGGCAAGACGTGGCCGCGCGCTATAAAAATCATCCTGCCGTCCTTTTTGGCCTGTACAACGAGCCCTATGGCATCAGCTGGCAGCTGTGGCGCGACGGCGGCGACTGCACCGAGTATTACAACCGCGACGGCGAGGATGTGAATTTGACCTATCGCGCCGTCGGTCATCAGGAATTGTACGACGCGATTCGCGCGACCGGCGCGCAGAACATCGTCATCGCCGG
>RQOI01000415.1 GCA_003854995.1 Candidatus Zhuqueibacterota bacterium | reverse complement strand
TCTCATCGATCCCGACGCCATCGATGTGCTGACGAATACCCTGCTGGCGGAAGCGACGACAACAATGGCGACGCTCGTCAGAAAGATCATTGACGCCGCTGAAATCGATAATCCCCATACCGTTCGCGTGGTCATTGATAAAAACCGTGATGCGCTCTATTTTTCCCGCGCGGCCATCCCCTATGCGCGCGACATCGACAAAAGCAGATGGACAGACCATTTTCCCTACTATGACCACATTGGCATCTATGCCTACCGCAAAGAATTTCTACTGCTGTTGACCACATTACCCATCTCCACACTCGAACGGGCGGAAAAGCTCGAGCAGCTGCGCGTGTTGGAGAACGGCTACAGGATTAAAGTCGGTTTTGTCGACGTCCAGCCCATATGCGTGGATGTCCCGGATGATGTCGAGCGGGTCGAGAGGCGCTTGCGGGAGCTGAACAGATGAGCAGGCCGGTGAAATACATATTCGTCACCGGCGGCGTTGTGTCGTCGCTCGGCAAGGGCATCGCTGCGGCGTCCATCGGACGCTTGCTGAAAGCGCGCGGCTACGCTGTGACCATCATGAAGCTCGATCCCTATCTCAACGTCGATCCTGGCACCATGAGCCCTTACCAGCACGGCGAAGTCTATGTGACCGACGATGGCGTCGAGACGGATCTCGATCTCGGGCACTATGAGCGATTCATCGATACTGACATGACGGCTGATAACAACCACACGGCCGGCCAAATTTACGAGACCGTCATCAAGCGGGAACGCAAAGGGGACTATCTGGGTAAGACCGTACAGGTCATACCGCACATTACGGATGAGATCAAGCGCCGGATTCACAAGGTGGGCGATACAAAAAAATACGACATCGTCTTCGTCGAAGTGGGCGGCACTGTCGGAGATATCGAAGGCCAGCCGTTTCTCGAAGCCATTCGCCAATTCATCCTGGATCAGGGCCGCGACAACACCATGATCGTCCATTTGACCCTCATCCCCTATCTCAGCCACTCGGGAGAGATGAAAACCAAGCCGACGCAGCACTCTGTCATGAAGCTGCGCGAGATCGGCCTGCAGCCGGACATGCTGCTCTGTCGCACGGACCGGCCGCTGGAGAATTCCGATCGCGACAAAATTGCCCTGTTCTGTTCCGTCTCGCCCGAGATGGTCATCGAGGCGCGCGACGAAAGCACGATCTACCAGATACCCCTGTCTTATCAAAAATATGCAGTGGGGGAAAAAGTGACCCGACGGCTCGGTCTGCCGGAAAGGCAAGCCGATCTGAGCGGCTGGAAAAAGTTTGTCGACAAAATCAACAATCCAACGACTTTCATCCGTATCGGCATCTGCGGTAAATACACAGAGCTGCGCGATTCTTATAAATCGATCATTGAAGCCTTTGTCCATGCCGGCGTCGATAATGACGCCAGGGTGGAACTCAAATGGCTGGATTCAGAAGAGATGAGTCTTGCTGACGCTGGAAAGAATTTCACTGACATTTCGGGACTGCTCGTGCCGGGCGGTTTTGGCGAACGGGGCAGTGAGGGCAAGATTGTGGCTGTCCATTATGCGCGCTGCGCGAATATTCCTTTTTTTGGCATTTGTCTCGGATTGCAGTGCGCGGTCATTGAATTTGCCAGGCATGTCTGTGGTCTGGAGCAGGCCAACAGCACTGAATTCAATGCAAAGACGCCGCATCCGGTCATCGATCTGATGGAGACACAGGTGGATGTCACCCAGCTGGGCGGCACCATGCGCCTCGGCGCCTGGGAGTGCAAGCTGGAAAAAGACAGCACCGCGTATCGGGCGTATGGCAAGACGACCATTTCGGAGCGGCATCGCCATCGCTACGAGGTCAACAACTCGTATGTCGAGCAGCTGCAGCAGCACGGCATGCGCATCGCCGGCAGAAATCCGGAGAGCGGCCTCGTTGAGGTCATCGAATTGCCCGATCACATCTGGTTTGTCGGCGTGCAGTACCATCCGGAACTCAAGTCGCGCGTGTTGGACACCCATCCGCTGTTTCGAGACTTTATCCGCGCCGCCATTCAGCATAAAATAGACCTTCTCGATACGGATAAACGGGAATCTGTCAATGAAAACCCTGACTGTCGGTGAGATCGTCATCGGCGCTGAACAGCTGGTTTTCATCGCCGGACCATGCGTCATTGAGAGCCGTGATCTGGTGCTGCGCACCGCCGAAACCATACAGGCCATTGCTGACGAGCTGAACGTCCCGATCATTTTCAAGTCCTCCTATCTCAAGGACAATCGATCGAGTCTCAGCAGCCCGGCCGGGCCTGGCATGCAAGAAGGACTGAAAATATTGGCGGAGGTGCGGCAACAATGTGGTTTAGCCGTCACCACTGATATCCACAGCGCTGAAGAGGCAAAGGTCGCCGCAACTGTCGTCGATCTGCTGCAAGTTCCGGCGTTTCTCTGTCGCCAGACAAGCCTGCTCGTCGCCGCGGCGCAGACAGGTGTTCCGGTCAATGTGAAAAAAGGGCAATTCATCAGTCCGGCCGAGATGGTGCATGTCATAAAAAAGCTGGAAGAGGCCAATGCAGCCGGCATTCTGTTGACCGAACGCGGCACGTTTTTCGGCTATAACCGGCTGGTCAACGACTTTGTCGGTCTCGCGGATCTGCTCGAGCTCGGCCGGCCCGTCTGTTTTGATGCGACGCACTCGACGCAGCTGCCGGGACTCGGTCCGCAATCCGGTGGCCGGCCGGAGCGAGCACCGACGCTGGCACGGGCGGCAGTGGTGACCGGCGTGCACGCGCTGTTCATCGAGACGCATCCGGACTGCGAAAATGCATTGTGCGATGCCGCGACAATGCTGCCGCTGCAGCAGCTGCGGCCGCTCCTCAGGCAGCTGCGTGATCTGCACGACTTTATGCGGCAGTCGATGGATTGATAGACGAGCGAATGGATTTTGAACGATAACGATATTCTGACATGTGCCCGGCGGGTTTTTGATATTGAAAGCCAGGCCATTGCGTCGCTTGCAGAACATCTGGATGGCCAATTCGTGCGGGCGGTGCAGATCATCCTGGCCAGTCGAGGCCGCGTCATTGTGACAGGCATCGGCAAGTCCGGCGTCATCGGGCAGAAATTGTCGGCCACATTGTCGAGCACTGGCACGCCGTCATTTTTTCTTCACCCCGCTGAAGCCAGACACGGCGATCTCGGCATGGTGACGAAGGATGATGTGGTGATCTGTTTTTCCAAAAGCGGCACGACAAATGAAATCAGCGCCATTCTGCCGGCGTTGAAGAAAATAGGAGTATCCATCATCACGTTGACCGGAAATCGTCGTTCGTCCCTGGCTGAGCAGAGTGATGTTGTGCTCGATGTGCATGTGGCCACCGAGGCCTGCGTCAATGATCTGGCACCGACCGCGAGCGCCGCGGCCATGCTGGCCATGGGCGACGCGCTGGCCATCGCCTTGCTGGAGCAACGCGGATTCCAAAAAGAAGATTTTGCCTTTCTGCATCCTGGAGGTGCTTTGGGGAGGCAGTTCGTCAAGATCGATGAGATCATGTTCACCGGATCGCGCGTGCCCGCGGTGGACCTGAAGGCGGGATTGCAGCAGATCATCAGCGAGATTTCCACGAAACGACTCGGCGGAACATGCGTTGTCGATGAAACCGGGACCCTCGCAGGCATCATCACAGACGGAGATATTCGTCGATTGTGGAATCAGCCGGTCTCGATCAACAGCCTGACCGCGGCGGAGATCATGAATCCGAATCCCAAGGTCATCCGCTCCGGCGCCCTGGCGATCAACGCCTTTAAAATTTTGGATAGCAACAATATCAATCAGATCATCGTTGTCGATGAACAAAGAAAACCTGTCGGCATGATTCATCTGCACGATTTACTGGATGCTGGAATTGGACGCGGCTAAAAGATTGTTTCACTGATGGAACGATGAAGAAAATTATAGACATATTCGCGCTCGTCATCCTGGCGCTCGTCGTCAGCAGCTGTTCGCGAGAAGAGACGACGACTTTTCCGGGTGAGGCCAAAAAGCTGCCGGATCAGGAGATATGGGATTTCAAGGCCACGACGACGACGAACGGCAAAGTCGAGGCCATCATTCGCGCCGGTCACATGCAGCGATACAGCAAGGAATCACGCATGCTCTTTGATGATGGCATACACGTCGATTTCTACGATGAAAAAGGAGAACACGCCTCTGTTCTGACAGCAGCGTCCGGAGAATATGAGATCGAGACCGAAAATGTCAAAGCCATTGGCAATGTCGTCGTCGTTTCTGACAGCGGCATCACGCTCTACACAGACGAACTTTATTACTATCGCGAAAACGATCGGATCATCTCAAACACGCTCGTCAAAGTTGAGACAAAGGAAGGCCATGTCTTGCATGGCGTTGGCTTTGAGTCGGACGCGCAGATGAATTTTTGGGAGATCCGTCAACCCTACGACGGCGTTGCACCGGGCGTGGACCTGTCACTGGACAGATTCGAAAAAAAGGAGCGCGACAGTACGCTGGCGGATTCAACAGAGCTGGAGATAGAGCTTGAGGATCCTGATACAGTCATTGATACGCTCGTGATTGAACAATGAAAACTCGCGTCGTCATTGTCAGTTTTGTTCTTTGTCAACTCCTGGCCCAGAGCACCGAGTCGGAAAAAGATGAAAAGCTGCGTCTCGTGCATGCGGATGTCCTGCGCGGTCAAATGGACGGCGAGAAGATCAGGCAGTTCATCGGCAATGTCAAGTTTGAGCAGGGCGACGCTGTATTGACGTGCGAGCGCGCCATGGAATACGAGGATGTTGGCCGTTTCGTCCTCATCGGCGACGTCGCTTTTATCGATTCGTCCAAGTCGTTGTTCGGCGACAAAATCACCTACTATGATGCGACGAAAATTGCCTATCTGGAAGGCCATGTCAAGCTCGTCGATTCAACCAAGACGGTGGTGGCGGATCGAATCCGTTACCACGACGAACAGGAAGAGGCGTACGCGGACGGCAACGTCATCCTCATCGATGCAAAAGAGAATATCGATATCCTGGGTGATCATGCTGAGTATTTCCGCACGTCCGGCTATGCCAGAGTGACCGGACATGCGATGCTGACGAAATCTGACTCGACTGATGATGGCGAGCTGATCATCACGGGCAAGATCTTTCAGATGTTCGATGACGGCGAGCGTTTTCTAGTGACGGATAGCGTCAAGGTTGATCGCGGTGATTTAGAGGCATTTTGTGATTCGCTCGAATATTTTCAAGCTGAAAGTCTCATCAAGCTGGCGAATGCGCCGCGGGTGCAACAGGGCAGGCAATATCTGACCGGCCATTCAGTATCGCTGCTGCTGCAAGAGGCCGATGTCAAGGTCATACATATTGTCGGCAATGCCATTGCCAGCTCTGCGGTCGATTCGACGGTCGTCACGCCTGTACCATTTGATCTGCTCAGTGGCCAGGACATGATGGTCTATGTCACCGACGAAAAGATCGATTCCGTGCTGATAAAAGAGCGGGCGACGAGTTACTACCATGTCGTTGAGGATGGCGAGGAAAAAGGTCTCAACAAAGCGCTGGGCGACCTTTTGTTCATTCGATTCAAGGAGGACACGCTCTCGCGGGTGCGGGTGACGAGTTCGCCGGGCTCGTCGGTGGGTCAATTCCATCCGCCGACGCATCGCGCAGTCCTGGAAGCGGAGCTGAGAACAGAGTTAGCCAAGTTGAATATTTATGTCGATGAACCGGCGGCGCCATGGGACAGCACAGGAAAAATGATTCAACCAGCTGCGGAAGCGGAATGAGCGATCAGGTTGTACTGAAATGCCAAAATCTGGTCAAGATCTATGGCAAAAGGCGCGTCGTCAATGACGTCAGCATCGAGATCAAGCGCGGTGAAACCGTCGGATTGCTGGGTCCGAACGGCGCCGGCAAGACGACGACGTTTTATATGATCGTCGGTATGATTCGTCCGAAGAGCGGACAGATCTATTTTGGCGACGAGGACATGACCAAGCTGCCGATGTACAGGCGGGCGCGCAAGGGCATTGCCTATTTGTCGCAGGAGGCATCCGTCTTTCGGCAGTTATCTGTCGAAGACAATCTGCTGGCCATTTTGCAGACATTGCCTCTGTCGCACCGACAGCGTAAAGAGCGAGCCAACCAGTTGATGGAGGAATTGAATGTCGCGCGTCTGGCAAAAAACAAGGCGACGACCCTCTCCGGAGGCGAACGACGGCGTGTGGAAATTTGTCGCGCTTTGGCGACCGATCCCAAATTCATTCTTCTCGACGAGCCGTTCGCCGGCGTCGATCCCATCGCCGTCGAAGATATTCAGAGAATTGTCATGCGCTTGCGAGAACGGAATATTGGTGTGCTCATAACAGATCATAATGTACATGAAACACTTTCAATCACAGATCGCGCCTATCTGCTTTTCGAAGGACGCGTCCTGAAAACCGGCACAGCCGATTTTCTGGCAAACGATCCGGAGGCGCGGAAATTTTATCTCGGCGACAGTTTCAAGCTGGATCGCTAAGGAAACAAAATCAGCGGCAGATTCAAATTTGACGCGGAGGGAAAAGGTCACTTGTCATGGTACGGTTAGGTCAGCACTTAAGTTTGCAGATGAAGCAATCGCCGCAGCAGGTTTTGCTGTCATCGCTATTACAGCTCCCCATCATGAGCCTGGAGCAACGCCTGTCAATGGAGCTCGAGATGAATCCGTTGCTGGAAATGGATCAGGAACAGGAGCTTGATGAAGAGCTGGAGGAAAAACAGGAAGAGAGCCTCGAAGAAGAAGATGATGATCAGGTGGATGAGGAAAACATCGGCGAAATCGAGCAGGAAAAGCAAAAAGAAGAGATAGACTGGGAAGAGATACTCAACGACCAGGATACCTACGACTTTCGGCTGCCGCGCGAAAAGACCGAGGAAGAAAACGAACATGTCGAAGTGCAACTGGAATCCTTGATTGATCATCTTATATCGCAGCTTCATATGGCCAACCTGACGCCCGCTGAAGTGGTCATCGGCGAATACATCATCTGGAATATCAACAACGTCGGTTACCTCGTCGCTGACACGGAAACGATCGCTGAAAACCTGGAGGAGGACATTGAGGCCATCGAAAGTGTCCTCGGCGTCATTCAGCAGTTTGATCCGCCCGGCATCGGCGCGCGCAATCTGCAGGAGTGTTTGCTTGTGCAGCTCTTCCAGCAACAGCCGCAGCACGAGCTGGCCATCAAAATGGTGCGCGATCACTACGAAGACTTTAAGAACAAACGGTTCGAACGTCTGGCGAGAGATTTGATGGTCGATCTTGAGGCTGTCAAACGCACCATGGACCACATCACCAAACTCAATCCCAAACCGGGCGAAGGCTATCTCTCATACAGCAACAACTATATTATCCCGGACATTGAAGTCCGCAAGGAAGACGGCGAATTCAAGATATACATGCACGATTTCAACGTGCCACAGCTTCGCATCAACAACCAGTATAAAAAAATGATGCTGGACAAAAAAAAGACCAACAAGGAGACGCGCGATTTCATCCGCCAGCGCCTCGAATCGGCGCGCTGGCTCATCAACTCCATTCATCAGCGCCGTGCCACGATCCTGCGGACCGTGCAAGCGATCGTCGAAAAACAGCACGATTTTTTTGACCTGGGCCCGGAAAATCTCAAACCCATGATTTTGAAAGATATTGCCGATGAGATCGGCATGGATATCTCCACCATCAGTCGAGTGACGAACGGCAAGTACATTCAAACCGAATACGGCGTCTTTGAGCTGAAATATTTCTTCAGCGAAAAATATGTCACGGATGACGGCGAAGATGTATCGAATAAAAAGATTAAAGCCCTGATCAAAGATATGGTCGATAATGAGCCGGCCAACAAGCCTTATAACGATCAAAAGATTTCCGAAATGCTGAAAAGGGAAGGTTTTCCTGTGGCACGGCGAACGGTGGCAAAATATCGCGAGCAGATGAGCATTCCGGTGGCTCGCTTGAGACGGAGAATATAAAAGAACATGTCCTATCTGAAAGACTTTCATAGCACAACCGTCATTGGTTTACGCTACAAGAACAAGGTTGTGATGGCCGGTGACGGTCAGGTCACCTACGGTGATACGGTGTTGAAGACCAAGGCCAAAAAGGTGCGCAAACTGTATGATGGCAAGGTCTTGGCCGGATTTGCCGGCGCCGCTGCTGATGCGTTCACGCTCTTCGAGCGTTTTGAGGAAAAGCTCACCGATGCCAACGGC
>RQOI01000414.1 GCA_003854995.1 Candidatus Zhuqueibacterota bacterium | reverse complement strand
GATTCGCCTGGGCGATGTGGCGGACATTGAAAAGACGATCGCGCCAAAAGAGATCAACAGACAGAACCAGATTCGAGTCGGTTTGATCACAGCCCATATCCGATCGAGCGTCCCGTTCGATAGAATAGTCAAAAAGATCGATCGTGAATTGAGCACCCTGCAATTCCCGACCGATTATCGATACGAGATTGCCGGGGAGGAGCAAAAGCGCCAGGAGGCGTTCGCCAGCCTGCGCTTTGCGCTCATTCTATCGATCATTCTGGTCTATATGGTGTTGGCAGCGCAGTTTGAGTCGTTGATTCATCCCTTCACTATTTTGCTCACAATCCCGCTGGCGCTCACCGGCGCCATCTTTCTCTTCTTCTTGCTGGGTCAGACTCTGAACATCATGGCGCTCATCGGCATCATCATGCTGGTTGGCATCGCTGTCAACGATTCGATCATTCTGGTGGATGCCATCAATCAGCTCAGGCAAAAGGGATTGCCGATCATGGATGCGATCGTTCAGGCGGGAGAGATGCGAATTCGACCGATCATCATGACAAGTTTGACGACCATCCTGGCTCTGGTGCCCCTCACCGTTGGTTTTGGCGAAGGTGCGGCGCTGCGTGCGCCGATGGCGCTGGCGGTCATTGGCGGACTCATCTCGTCAACCTTGCTGACGCTGGTCATCATTCCGTCCGTCTATCTAAAGCTCGACGGCTTGCGTCGCAGAGCGTAGGGAGGGCAAAGCAAAGCCACTCTCCCAGGTTGGCGCATGTTCTGCGTTTGATTTAAAACGTCGTAACCGTTCATCACTAAAGTCTATGGCTCTATGAACATCACACAGTTTGTCGTCCATCGTAAAACATTTGTCAGCATGCTATTCATCGCTTTGGTGATGCTCGGGATCATCTCCTACAGACAGCTCCTGGTCGAGCTCTTGCCAAACGCCGAACTGCCGATGCTGTTCGTCCAGGTGAGTTCGCAGCAGGAGTATGATCCCTCATATATTGAAAAGCAGGCGATTGTGCCGTTGGAGGGAGCTGTTTCAACGCTCGAAGGCATTGAGGAGATCATCAGCGAGGTGGATCGCCAGCGCGGCCTGATCTCGGTCTATTTCAATCAAAATATCAATACAAAGTACGCGTTTCTTCGCCTGCAAGAGAAGGTGAACGCCATCAGCGCAGACCTGGGCGACGAGTTCAACGTCATGGTCTATAAGGTTGACACAGAGCAGCTGACGAACACATTCATGACTTTGCAGGTGCGCGGCAGCGGCGGTTTGGATCGCGTGCGCGAGGTGACCGATCAAAAGGTGATCCGCGAGTTTGAGAGCATCGATGGCATCGCCAGCGTGCAGGTCGTCGGCGGCCAGACAAAATCGATCCAGATCATTCTGGATGAAGAGGCTCGTCAGGCGCACAACATCACTCCGTCGCGCGTGCGCACGCTCATCGCGCAGAATTCGCAGTACAAGACTTTTGTCGGCAAGGCTTACGAGCAGGACAAATACTATTTTGTCAACCTGGTCGCGGACTATACGGAGGTGAGTCAGCTCGAAAACATCGTCGTCGATTCGGACGGTCCGGTCCTGTTGCGCGATGTCGCCGAGATCGTCTTTGGCGTGAATGAGCAGGAGACCATCAGCCGGGTCAATGGCAAGGAAGCGGTGACAGTGACGTTGACGCGCGACTCACAAGTGAACCTCATCGCCCTGGCAAAAGACGCTCGTGCCGTCACCGCCAAACTGAATGAGGAGCTCAAATCTCTGGACGTGGAAATCGACATCCAGAGTGATACAGCGGAGCAGATCGAAGAGAATATCGATATGATCATCGAACTCGCCCTGTTCGGCGGTCTGCTGGCAATTTTCGTCTTGTGGATTTTTCTGCGCAATCTCAAGTGGGTGATGATCATTGCTCTGGCCATTCCCATCTCCATCTTTACTTCTTTCAATTTTTTCTATGCCGCCGATATCTCGATCAACAGCCTCACCCTGGTCGGTATGGCGTTGGCTGTCGGCATGTTGCTCGACAACAGCATTGTGGTGATGGAGAATATCTATCGGTTGCTCGGGCGCGGCGGCGATAAAACCACGGCTGTTGTCCAGGGGGCGCAGGAGGTCTGGCGCGCCATTCTGGCTGCCACGCTCACCACGGTCGCCGTTTTCCTGCCGTTTCTCTTTGTGCAGAATTTTGCCATCCG
>RQOI01000048.1 GCA_003854995.1 Candidatus Zhuqueibacterota bacterium | reverse complement strand
TAGAGGGCATAGGGCTCGAGCGACGCTGTCTTGCGCACGATGAGCTGCGCGCTGATGTCCTGGCGCAGCGTCTCGTCTCTGGCCGGATATTCGCCGTTTTCGACTGTCAGGATGATCGGCCGCCAGCCAACTTTCGGCAGGTATTTGGCGAATTTCAGGGCGCGCTGCACCCCGGGTCCGCCCGCCGGCGGCCAGTAGTAGGTGATGATGAGAACTGATTTCATCTTTTTTGCACCAGATCGTAAATCCGCAAGTCGCCAGAGAGCCTTCTGCGCTTTCCATCAGCCATAGAACGATTCAACAGGCGTACTCTTGTCCGGCATCGCGGGAGTATCGATGAACATGGCTTTCCAGATATAAAAACCGGTCAACAGCCAGAGGTAATTATAATGCCAGCGCAGGCGCGGATGCGGTTTGGCATCGAGGATGGCGCGGATATAGTCGTAACGGAAGATGCCATCTTCTTGAATGCGCTTTCTGGTCAGGATTCGCTCCGCCGTCGTTTTCAGATCTTTTTGAAACTGCAGATAGGGATTGAAGGTGAATCCCCATTTTTTCTTCTTCACTATCGGCGCCGGCAGGTAAGGCGCCAGGGCCTGGCGCAACAATCCCTTGGTCTCGCCGCCGACCATCTTTTTTTCCGCCGGGATGGAAAATCCGAGCGTGACGAGATCGAGATCGAGAAACGGCACCCGCTCCTCCAGCGAATGGCTCATGGACATGCGGTCCTCGACGAGCAGATAGTCGTTCACCATCTTGCTGCCGAACTCGGCTAAATAAACCTGCTCGAGCGGCGTCATTTCCCGTCCTCCAGCGAACAAGGCGTCGAACTCGTTTGCCACCGGCGCGATATCATTTTGCAGAAAATCGGGACAGTAAATGCGTTCGAGATGGCTGCGATCGTAATCCCAGACATTGCGCAAAATGAGATAAAACTTTTGCACGTTGCCGGTCGCCAGAATCATCTGCAGTCCGCGACGGTATTCGTCGAATCGCATCGGCGACAGCCGGGTCTGCAGCCGGTACAAGAGTTCGCTCAATTGGGCTGCCACCGCCGATTCCAGCCACTCGGGCACAAGCCGATGCAGCCTGTTGAACGGCAATATGAACTTGTGAATATCATAGCCGGAAAACAGCTCGTCGCCGCCGAGCCCGCCCAGCGCCACCTTGACATGCTGCGAGACAAATTCCGACATGGCATAACCCTGCAAGAGATTGACCTTGGGTTCTTCAGCGTGCCAGATCACCTCCGGCATGCGACGCATCGGATGTAAATCCAGACGCAAGGCGTGATGGTTCGTCTCATAGCGAGCTGCGGTCAGCTGCGCGTCTTCTATTTCATCGGTTGGCTCATTGAATCCGAGGGTGAACGTGTTGATGTCTGCGACGCCGGCCTGCCGCATCATGGCGACGATGGCACCGGAGTCGATGCCGCCGGAGAGATAGACGCCAATCGGCACGTCCGCGACGAGCTGTCGCCTGACAGCCTGGCTGAGGTGAAAGCGGATCTCCTCCAGCCACGCTGCCGCGGATTTGCCATGATCGATGTGCGGCGCGAGCTGATAATAACGCTCGATCTTGCGCATAACGCCATCTTTAATGATGGCAAAATGGGCCGGCGGCAACCGGTGGATGTCTTTGATGAGCGTCTCGTTCGTCTGATTGTACCTGAGATTCACCTGATGGTGCAAGGCCTGCGGATTCAATTGCCGTTTCACCGCCGGGTGCAAAAGAATGGCCTTGTATTCGGATGCGAACAGAAACAGGCCATCCTTCTGAAAATAGTGCAGCGGCTTGATGCCAAAGTGATCCCGCGCCAGGACGAGTCGGCGCTCCCGCCGTTCATCCAGAATGGCCAGGGCAAATATGCCGTTGAGCCGAGCAAAAGAGTCGGGTCCATCGAGCTCGAACAATTTCAAAATGACTTCTGTGTCGGAATGAGTTTGAAAAGTGACGCCCCGTCTGCCGAGTTCGTCGCGCAGCTCTCGATAGTTATAGATCTCGCCGTTGTAGACGATGGCGAGGCTTTTATCCGAATTGAAAATCGGCTGATCGCCGGTGGTGAGGTCGATGATGCTCAGCCGACGATGACCGAGACAGATATCGCCGGATTGATAGACGGCCGCTCTGTCCGGGCCGCGATGGGCGAGCATGTCGCACATGGTCCGGACGAGCTGTCGGTTATCCCCCTTTTTTTCCACGACACCGCAGATGCCACACATAAGGAATTACAAATTACAAATTACGAATTACGAATTATTTTTTTTAACAAACTGCCGAATGACGGGAAGCAGGCCGAGCAAGAGCGCGGTGTAGACGATCGCGATGGAACCGGTCATCATGGCTTTGCTGGTTTTGTAGGTGGCTGGTTCGAGTTTGAAATGCACCGTATTTGTGCCGGCCGGCGCCACCACACCGCGCAGGATGTGGTTCACGTTGTGTATTTTGACCTCTTTGTCGTCGATGAAGGCCTGCCAGCCGCCGGGATAATAGATCTCGCTGAGCACGAGCAGCGTCGGCGCATCGGTCGAGACCCTGACATCGATATAGTTCGGCTCGTAGCGGCTGATCTC
>RQOI01000047.1 GCA_003854995.1 Candidatus Zhuqueibacterota bacterium | reverse complement strand
TCATTCTTTACCGTGTCTATGATATCTTTATATATAAGAGACAGAACCAACATATTTTCTCTCTGCGCTACTTCGTGTTCTCGGCGGTTCAAAGTACTCCTTTTGTGGAAGAACCATCTTTTATCAGAATGCAGCAAGCTGTTTTTGCAGAAAATCAGCAAGGCTGCACGCCAGGATCGTCTTGCTCAACAAATAGGTCTCTGACTTGGGCGTAATAATAAAGTTTTTAGACGTCTTCAAGTCATCGATTGCTATTTGAAATCCTTTTGACAGTTTCGGCTGGGAAGAATATTTTATTTCAATGCATGCCATTGGCTCGGTTCCGTTCGTAAGCACAAGATCACTTTCCGCTCCATGATGGGTTCTGTAATAATCTAGTCTTATTTCACTGGGAAGCATTTGATGTATCTGTTCGATAGCATAACCTTCCCACGAGTTGCCGATGAGAGGATGCCCCTGCAATGATTCAAAGTTGTTGATCCCCGCCAGATAATGCAGGATGCCAGTATCGCGAATATAAATCTTGGGAGATTTCACTAAACGCTTTTTAATATTAAAATAGTGAGCATCCAGCCTATGAACGAGAAATGCCGCTTCAAGAAAATTAAGATAGCGATTTACCGTCGGAACCGTTATGCCAAGAGATTTTGCGAATGTACTCGCATTCCAAATGCCACCGTGATAATGGGCTATCATTGTCCAGAGTCTTCGCATGAGAATGGAATCCGCAGATAATCCGAGCATCTGCAGATCTCTTTCTAAATAGGTCTGAACAAAATTACGCATCCATAGACCAAAAATGTGATTGTTATGGGATAAAAATGCTTCAGGAAAACCTCCTTTAAACCAATGATCAATGACGCTAAAATCTTTATAAATCTCTGTCAAGTTGAAAGGCGATAGTTCACTATATGCAATTCTACCAGCCAGTGTTTCGGAACTTTGCTTGAGCAAATCGGGTGAGGCCGAACCTAAAATGACAAATCGTCCTGGTTCACGTCTACGATCAACCAGGGCTCTTAGCACGCTAAAAATATTGGGCATACGTTGAATTTCATCTAATATCACACACTTTTCTTCATGCTGTTCCAAATAGATCTGCGGATCATTCAACTTGTTAAAATCTTCGGGCAACTCCAGATCAATGTAAATGCATTTTTTAGTGATCTCACGCATCAGCTCTTTTGCCAATGTGGTTTTTCCGACCTGTCTAGGCCCAATAATTCCAACCACAGGAAAATAAGATATCAAATCCAATACTTTTGGCGTGATTTTTCTGTAAATATACATAGAATCAACCGTGAAAAATTAATATCATTCTTTAACATTTCACGGTTAAGGTAATTTATAAAATGGAAAATAGCAACAAGTTTGTTCAACATGCTGTACAACGTCAGTTACTGGTAAAATTGAATAAAAAATCAACACAAAACCACAAAAACACAAGGATCACGAAGAAGAACTTTCGCACTTGATTCCTCTGCAGTTTTGCGCGAGTGCACAAAATATTTGCTTTCGATTTTCAAGTCAAATAAGGTAATAAGGTAGTGGTGGTTGCTGGATGTCCGGGCTATTAAGGTCGAAAAGACAAAAATAAGGTTTTTCAAATATAGCGCCGATGATTCAGAAAAACCTCACACGAGAATAACAAGTTTTTAAAGCTATCTTTTTCACGGTGTCTAACCATAATAAAATCAATCTTTATGTCTTTTACTTGCCGGGGTCATAAACACTTTATAATCATGTTAATTTTTCTTACATTGCTTTCCAACGCAGTCCAGTTACAACTAGTTGGTATTCATGACGTTTAATAAACTCATTTTCATGTCCCGCAAGCTGCTCAAAGACGTGTCGCGGGACAAAGATATTTACCAGCTGGCAGATGATCTGCAGAGCGAAGAGCTCGGCGAATACTATTTTCTCATCGATGAGCAAGAATTGCTGGCCGGCCACAGCCAGAATTTTCACTTTGATGCGGCGGGCGTGCCGCTCATTCCCTCTTATATCGATGTCGCCGACAGCCGCCTGGTCTATTATCCGATTTCCATCGGCCAGTATGGTTTGGCGATTTTTCACACCTGGTTGAAGACAAAAGCCGAGTCCGATGCGCAACGATTTTTGCACATCGTCGACTGGTTTTACCAGCAGCACCTCAAAGATGACAAAGGCGTCTACTGGCTCACCGATGTGGCGAAACCGGAATATCGCATCACCCGACCCTGGCCATCGGCCTTTTCGCAGAGCCGGGGCCTATCCATATTGTTGCGCGGCTGGCAGATGAGCGGCAAAGAGGAGTATCGCCGCGCCGCTGAAGGGGCGCTGACCATTTTTGACATCGCGGCGCGCGACGGCGGGGTCACGACCTTCACGGACCTCGGGCCTTTCTACGAAGAATATCCGACCGTCTTCCCGACCATGGTGCTCGACGGCTGCCTCTTTTCAATGTGCGGATTGTACGACGCCGTTCGTGCCCTCCATTCCGCCAGGGCGAAGGCGCTGTTTGACGCCGGCCTGACCGCCGTGCGGCGCTGGCTGCCGCGTTATGATCTCGGCTACTGGATGCGCTATAATTTCTGCCGTGAGCCCTTTTATCCCGATCCCGATCCGGCGACGATCGGCTACCTGAGACTGGTGGTCACGCAACTGAGAATGTTCGCCCGCCTGACCGGCGACCAGGATCTCACATCGTGGGCAGATCACTTTGCGCGATACGATCGCCTGCGGCATATTCTGAAAATGTACACAGTCAAATACAAAGCGCTGAAAAAGATGCATCGACTATGATCGGATATTTCTTACAGGAAAAAGAGACGTTCGCCGACCGGGCACGCTACGTGCTGCGACAGTTGGCCAGGATGATGGGCGTCAAAATGATCGAGATCAATGACCTGGTCGGCCCGCTCCCCGCTCTCGACGCCCTGTTGATTTATGGTCGATCGATGCCGAGCGTCAAGATTGAGCTGCCGATCTTCTTTTGTGCGCAGGCTGATTATGACCAGGCCGCCACGCTCGCGCCGCACGACGTGCGCGCGATCGTGACGACAGAGCCGGATCTGCCGCAAAAAATCATCAATCTCTTCTCGGGCCATATTCAGCCGCTGCAGAATTCGATCTATGCGGATGAAAAATCGTCACAAGTCATGCTCAGCGCTAGTGAAAATAAAATATTCTGCGCGGTCGACATCCTCGCCGCCTGTTTTTATTTTCTCTCGCTCGAAAATGAACGTCACGCGACGCAGCGCGATCAGTTCGACCGGTTTCAAAGGCAATTCAGTCCTGTCGGAGAACAGATCTACGACAATCCGACGGTGGACCGCTATGCGAGACTGCTGCGCGCGCTGCTGCTGCGACTGGCGCCCAACATGCGGATCACGCCCGTCTGGCCCGATAACCGTCGTTTTGCCGTAGCGCTGTCGCACGATGTCGATCGCATCCCGACCTGGACGATCACAAAAGTGCGACGCGTTATGCGTCCCCAGGGTTCGCCCTATGCCAACCCGATCGTGCGCTCCTGTCGCCTGCTGCGATCCTTGAGCTGTCCGGAAAACTGGCTCGGCAATTTCAACTATATCAGCGCTCTGGACCGCAGCTATGCGGCTGCCTCGACATTTTTCTTCGTCTCCCGGCATCGGCAGGCGCTCGATCCGACGTATAAGATGACATCGCCCTGGCTTCGCCGGGGAGTGGCGACGCTGCAGCGTCGCGGCTGCGACATCGGTCTGCACGGCACCATCCCGTCCGCCGGCGCCGGCGGTCTATTGCAGCTGGAAAAAGAGGCGTTGGAGTCTGTCGTCGACAGGGAGGTGCTCGGCAACCGTCAGCACTATCTCTGTTACAGCGATGCCACGCTGCAGCTGTGGCGAGAGGCCAAAATAAAATACGATTCCACCCTGGGCTTTTCGGATTATATCGGATACAGATGCGGCACTGGTTTTCCGTTTCAAATGCACGACGGCGACGGGCAGACGCCGCTGCTGGAAATCCCATTGATCTTGATGGATACAGTGCTGTTTTTGGAAAGCAAGCAACATCTCGCGGCTGCCGATGCGTGGCCGGTCGTCGAAAGGCACCTGCAGGAAGCCAGGGCGAACAACGGCCTGCTGACGATAAACTGGCACAGCTCGGATTTGCATCCCATTGATGTCAATGGCTATTCGCTGCTCTACATAAAGATCCTCAACTGGACGCAAGAGAATGGCGGCTGGCTTGCCTCGCTGAATCAAGTTTATAACTGGTGGACAGTGCGATGAAATTATTCATTTACCGAAGGCTCTTAAAGATCGCCGATTTTTTCAACCGGCTGACTCGCACAGCGGACGGCGCCGCGCAGCGGCTCTTGCCGCTCAAAAGGATTTCACTGGCAGCGTGCGAGGGCGAAAAGTGGCAAAACGTGCGGCCGTGCTTTGTCCTGTCGACCGGCCGCAGCGGCACGCTCTTGCTGACCAAATTATTGTCCTTGTCGCCGCACCTCGCCGTCGCGCACCAACCTCGTCCCGAATTGATCAGAGCTTCCAAACTGGCTTTTGAGAGGGTGCAAGATTCTCCCGAGGTGTTCCGCGAAACCTTGAAAAGCGCTCGCGAAGAGCTGCTGCTCGAAGCGCTGCGGCATGATCAGATCTTTGTCGAGACCAACAACCGCATCACCTTTTTTGCGCCGGTCATTCGCGATGTTTTTCCGCACGCCAGATTCATCCATCTCGTCCGCCATCCCGGCGATTTTGTGCGCAGCGGCATCCGGCGCGGCTGGTATTCCGACAAGCACGAGCATGACATCGGCCGGATTGTGCCAACCGGGCAAGCCCAAAAGTTGTGGGACGCCTGGACGCCGATCGAAAAGATCGGCTGGCTGTGGAACGAGACCAACCAGTTCATCGAAGAGGTGAAAAGCGCCCTTCCCGCTGATGCTTTTCTGTTCGTCAAGGCAGAAGATCTCTTTGCCGACGCCGAGGTCACGCGAAACATTTTTTCTTTCCTGGGCGCGCCGGCGCCCTCTCTGAATACGATCAGAAAAAACTTGCGACCGGAAAATGTGCAGAAAAAGGGCGACTATCCGCGTTATCGAGATTGGCCGGATGAGGATAAGCGGTTGTTATTTCAGATCGCACCGCTGATGGAGAAATATGGTTATGGATGACTCTCGCTCAAAGTGTTTTCGCTTGATTTTCGCTTCTTCTGTGGCTATATTGCTCCTCGATGAAAAGTTCATCAGAGAAAATTAAAAATCCTATCATTTTGAAGGTAATATAGGTATAAATTGTAAAAAATGGCAAGTGTGCGAAACACTTTAAAAGAATATTTTAAAGCCAAGGTCATTAAATATCTCAATCACAAAGGTCTTACCATAGTCACTTTCGATAGCAGGGAAGTGCAATTGGAAAAGGTGCGCAATGACTGGCTGACCAAGAACAATATTAACTCAATCATTGATGTTGGCGCGTCTGACGGTGGATTTGCCACCAAAGCCCGGAAACTATTTCAGCGAGCAAAAATATACTCTTTTGAACCCATCCCAAGTTCTTATAAAATCCTGACCAAAAAATTTGCGTCTGACAAAAATTTCAAGGCATTTAATATTGCCCTGGGTAATACGGTCGGGCAATCAGAATTTCATCTGCATGAACATGTCGGGGCGTCCTCCTTTCTGAGAATATCCGATTTGCATATAGACGCTCATCCCTACACCAAAAATTGTTCTGAAATTAAGGTGGCTTTAGACAAACTGGACAATTTGATCAAGATCGAAGATTTAACACCGGATATCCTCTTAAAACTGGATGTGCAGGGCTATGAAATTGAAGTGTTAAAGGGATCGGAGGAATTGTTAAAGCATACTCGATATGTTTATTCAGAGGTCTGTTTCAACAAGCTGTACGAAGAGCAACCTCTTTTTGATGACATTGCTGATTTTTTGAGAGAGAGAGGATTTCACATCGCTGGCGTCGAGAACATTGCCCGCAGCACGAAAGACGGGACGTTCCTGAATGCCGATGTTTTTTTTACCAGGAATTTTTAGCCGACCTTTGCAGAAAATCCGACATTTGGATAAAAGCACATGATGCCTATCATAAGAAGGATTATTTACAGCCCTGCTATTAATTATGTGCTGAGGAATATATTAAAGCCTTTTCGGTTTTGCTTGCCCGCCAGCTGCAGGATTCCCGTTTCCGGCACCATCAAGATCAAGCTCAAGGGTGATCAATTTATCCTGATGACAACCAATCAAACCAACTATCTCACTAAAAAGGTATTCTGGGGAGGAATCGAGGATTATGAATACCCCACAGTGAGCGTCTTCCTGGAGCTGATTCAAGATATGAACTGTTTTATGGATATCGGCGCAAACATCGGTTACTACTCACTCATGGCGGCTAGGCTCAATCCCCGCATCACTGTCCATGCTTTTGAACCGCTGCCGAGTGCTTTTCTTTTCCTGCAAAAAAATATCGAACTGAATCAGCTGAACAACATCACAGCCTACCGTCTTGCCCTGTCGGATAGAGCAGGGGAGGCAGAATTTTTTGCCACCAAAATGGCCAAGGCCATGTATCTTGAACATCACATCAGCGGAACAAGCAATCTGGCCAGAGCGAAAGACAGCTTTTCCGAGGCCATCAAGGTCAACACTCAGACGCTGGACAGCTTTGTGAAGGACTATTCTATCCGGGCTGTTGATCTGCTAAAATTGGATACAGAGGGAACTGAAAACCTCATCCTTAATGGCGGCAGAGAACTCATTGCTGAAAAAAAACCCATCATCATATCAGAAATTTTGCCAGGAAAAATAGAAAACGAGCTGGATGAATTTTATCGGGAGAATAATTATTTATATTACGCAGCAAAACCGGAAGGTTTGATCGCAGTTGATTCCTTGAGCGGCTATTCGAATGCCAAAGAAGATTTTTTCTTCATTCATAGATCGCAAAAATCCAGGCTGAATCCTTTTATAAAGGATTAATGTCGACATTTTCCAACGATGAGAAAAATCGGCCATATAATCAATCCGGTCATTGTGCCCCCTTCATCCGACCTTTACATCGCTCAACCCATTACTTTTGCATCGATGAAAGTGGCGAAAGAGAAGGCGGCCGGGCAGCTCGATATACAATTATTCAGTGCACAATTTAAAGAAGATATCCCCCTTATCCCGCCTTATTTCACCCGAACCCCTGACCTTGAACGATCCATTCTAGATTTTGGTCGCTTTAGTAAAAATAAAAAATTGCCACTCATCCAAGACATATTGGACAGGTTATACCAAAACAGTGATGCCGAATTTTTTATTTATACCAACGTTGATATTGCACTTCAACCTCATTTCTATCTAGAAGTGAATCATTTGCTTGACCGCGGCTATGATGCCTTTGTCATTAACCGTCGAACCATCTCGTCAGCCTATAAAAGTGTGACAGAGCTGCCGATGATGTATAAAGATCCCGGAAAAATGCACCCCGGTTATGATTGTTTTATTTTCAAGAGAGAACTATATCCCAAATTTAAGCTCGGCAGGGTCGTCATCGGAACCAATCGGATCGGCTTGACATTGATAACCAACCTCATCAGTTACTCCCAAAAAATGAAAATTTTTAGAGATTTGCACCTGACCTTTCATATTGGGGAAGAGAGATCGTGGCGCGACAGCATCTTTGACGATTATATTCAATTCAATCTCGCAGAATATCTCGCCATTTCAAAAATGATCCGAGCCGATATCGGCAGATTTTACAAGTATTTTAAGCATTATCGGGCGCTTGAGATACGCCGGTTTGTCGGTGATCTCAAGCATCTATAACAATCATCTACTCGACCATCCGTCGCAATAGGGTTAGTTTTTTTCCGATTCTGTTTTCCACCGCCGCGATGATCGCCAAATCATTCTCGTCAAAAATGCGAATTTTCTTCAAGCCGATGAAATATAGCAATATGAAGAGAAAACTCCCAACAGCAATTGACAAGAGATCAAAATGAAATGGTATAGCCATTTTCAGGATAAAGCTCGCGCCGGCCGCAACCGCGCCGATTAACACGAGTCGCATGATTTGCCCGGTCACCGGTTTCAGATGATAGAGCCTGTAATTTTGCCAGACAGCCAGCATGTTCATGATCAGCATACTCAGAGCGCCCGCCACAGCCGCGCCAACGAGTCCGTATCGCGGGATGAGGAGCACATCCAGTAAAATGTTTGCCGCTACGTAAACGGATGTGTCCAGGAGCGTCAGTTTTGTCTTGCCGGCCGCATTCAAAATGATGTTGAAAACGCCAAAAGCGGCGTTGATGAAATAGCCCACCGAGGCGATGCACAGGGGCGTCGCGCCGATGACGGTGTCCTGTCCCAGCAACAGCAAAAGGATATCATCAGAAAAAACGATGAGCAGCAGAAATATAGGCACAGTAAATGCAATGATCCACTTTGACCCCGCACGTTGCATGGTATACAGTGCATTTTTTTCATAGTTGGCGAAAATTCCGGAAAAGATGGGCATTAATATGCTGGTGAACGACTGCATGACCACGGGAACAAATTGCGCCAGAGGTAAAATGGCGTTGTAGACGCCGACATTGCTTTCACTTTCATAGATGGTGAGAAAAAAGACATCGATTCGGCCGCTCATATTCCAGAACAACGTGGTGAAGACCAGCGGCCAGGAGTAGGAAAAGAGCTCGACAAACACGCCGGCCATGTCAATGTTGACGAGATATTTTTTATCAACATGGCGAAAAAAGAGCAGGATCGCTGCCAGCGCTGTCAGCACCAGGCCCAGGAGCATGGCCCAGACAGCGGATTCTTTGCCGACTCCCAGCAGCATAAAGACGCCCAGACAGGCAAACATGAAAATATTTCGGCTGAGCTGCTGCGTAAAGACCATTTGCGGCATCAATTTAAAGCCGCGAAAAATACTGCCGAAAAAATACATCAACGCCAACGGGAAAATGCCGAAATTCAGGATTTTCAAAAACGGCTTGATGTCCGGTTTGCCAAATAGCGTCGTGGCAATATAGTCCGTCTGCCAGTACAAAAGGACAGTGACGATGCAGATGATCGGCAAAAGATATAAAAAACTCGCCACAATAAAGCCGCCCACCCGGCGCGGGTGGTTACGAGCTTTATAAAAGGCAATATAGCGCGACAGAGCGGCCGGGATGCCCAGCAGGCAGAAAAAGGTGACCATCTCAATGACATTAAAGCTTGACCACAGCAGCCCAAACATCTCGAGGCCGAGAAAATGTTTTAAAAGAATGCGCAGGATATAGCCGATGACCCGGCTGAGAAAGATGCCGAAAAAGACAATGCCGGCGCCGCGCGCCATGGTCACAATGGTGCTGGTGTAGGAATTCTGATTTGCCATTGGATTCACGAAGCTCTATATTTAAAAATAAGGTAGGGAATATTTTGCTGATTTCAAACGCCGCATTGTTGCGGGAGGGCTGTGATGTATAAATGTTACATTTTCGCGCTGCTTTTTGCTGCGATGTTGCGCGGCAAAGACCATTTTGGCAAGACTTTGTATCTGGATGGGCAATGTGATTTTGTCCAGCTGTTCGCTCCAGTGATTTATGATGTGCCATTTACCATTGAGGCGTGGGCCTATCTCTATGGCCCCGGGGGAGGCGTCTATGCGCAAAATCCCATCTTTGAACAGCGAAGTCTGGAGACAGTCATGTATGCCTCCGCCATACTATTGAATGCCCAAAATGGCGAGGGCTTTACAGCCTGGACGATTCGTGACTACGAGCACTATCTCAATCGCGCCAAAACACCACAGCTGCCGCACTTTGAGTGGCACCACTATGCCGGTGTCGTCACTCGAGATGATCTCACCCTCTACATCGACGGACAGCCCGTCGATTCAACGATAAACGAACAAAGCGGACCGTTCCACCTTGATTATGACCATGTCGCCATCGGCCGGCATGCCTATCTCGAAATTGTTGCCGGATATTTTAATGGATTCATCGATGATCTGAGAATCTGGAATTATGCGAGATCAGGGCAGGAAATAAGAGAGGGAATGACAAGCCCTCTGACCATCGAGGATGAAAGGATTCGAACCGGGCTGGTTGCTTATTGGGATTTTGATCGCTATTTTGAATTTTGGAAAAACGATGTGCACTGGCTCGGTGTTGAGGACATGTCCGGCAACGGCCATCATGGCGCACTCGTGGGGAATGCCGAGCTGGTATAGCACGAAGCAGATCTTGTTCTGCTGCAAAATTTTTCTTTGACATCCCCCGCCGATGGACAAATCGTGTACGCAACATGTCCGGTGCTGACGTGGGAATCGGCAACGGCTGCGGAGATACACTCTCCACAATCCATTGAATATGAGATATTCATCGACACAAGCGCCGGATTCGACAATCCCACAGTCTTGCTGACGCGCGGCAAAACAACGACAGTGCAGGTTTGCGATTTGGCGCCGGACAGGATTTATTACTGGAAAGTGAAAGCCGAGAACATTGTCGGCGCGAGCCAGTGGAGCTCACAGGTTTACTCGTTCGTCCTTGCCCCAGAAGATCAGCAACATGTGACCCTGAAAGATTTTTCCCTCATCACCCCCGGTTTCAATGCCATTGTGAACACGACGCACCCGACTGTCTATTGGGAAAGTGCGGCCCGTGATATCATCAAATCGCCAGATGATATTGTCTATAGGGTGCTCTATTCTTCCAGCCCGAATTTTGAAATGTCGCAAAGCATCACGATAGACGGTGATGTGTCCTGGGTGGAATTGCCACGATTGCAGCCTGGGACGATCTGTTTTTGGAAGGTCATTGCAAGGAACAAAGCGGGCATGGAAAAAACGAGTTTGAATTATTCCGCGCTTGCCATTGGCGATCATACGACGGGTGGTGAGAAAGAACAACATGATCTGGACAACTTTGTCCTGTTTCAAAATTACCCCAATCCTTTCAACCCATGGACGACTATACGATTTAACCTCGCTGAGGATAGCGAGGCCGTCGTCACAGTTTATGATATCGCAGGTTATGCAGTGAGAAAACTCTTGCGCGAATACAAAGGTGCTGGTGAGCACGCTGTTGTATGGGATGGGATTGATGATCAAGGAAATAAGCTTTGCAGTGGTGTTTACATCTATCGGCTGCAGTTTTTGGATTCGCAAGGGAATATCAGAGTGAGTGATAAAAAAATGATGCTGCTCAAATAATCTCCGTTATTCAAGACGATGTGAACTAAAAAAAGCCTCTTGTCGTCTTGACAACAAGTGGCTCTTTGCCGAGGAAAAATCAGCGCAGCAATGTTATAGGCAAAATGCGGGTGTGCTCATGCGACTCGATCCGGCACAGATATATGCCGTTGGCAAAAAGATTGCCGGCATGATCAGTGCCATCCCACCTGACTTTTTGGTAGCCGCTCGACAGGTCATGATCCAGGAGCGTCGTCAATTCATCGCCGTCAATGCTGAAAAGCTTGATCTGCGTATGACTCGATTTCGGCAGCACAAAATCGATCACTGTCTCTTTGAAAAATGGATTCGGGAAGTGGGGCGTAAAATTAAAATCAGACAGCAAGAGCTGGCCGCTGCCGGCCGCGTCGCTGCCCTCGGAGACGTGGAAATCCAAATGATCGTATTGCAGGCCGGGCGACATGTATTTGTAATAGACCTCGGGTCGACTGTCCGCCCCTTCGCGGTGAGCGCCGATCTGCCAGTCGCCCTCCACCTTTATGTCAAAGGAGTAGTATCCATTCGCATCCGTGCGCGTGATGAGGTGGCCTTCCGGTCCGTCCTCCCAGATATTGTAGGCGACGACATAGACATCCGCTGCGGGTTGCCTGGCTGACCCATAGACAAAACCGCTCAATTTCATCAGCCCTGTCTGCTTTATAAATTGAAAATCGTAAGGTTGGCAGATCTGACCCTCATCTACCTTGATACCGTGGAATCCGGCGAGCGGGGTTGCGAAATAGCCTTCTTTCTGCGCAATGACCGATTTTATCGCATGTGGAAAAATCCCCAACGCATAGCTGCCATCTATTTTGGAAAAAGTTTGATAGAGCTTTTGCTTTTTTGTCACGGGATCAAGGGCAACACCCTGAATGAGGACGTCAGCGAGAGGGCTGCCGTCCAGAAGACAAGAACCACGAATCGCAGCCGGATAGCCGATGAAGGTAATATTCTCGCTGATGATTTGACCCTCTTGCACATGCAATGTGTCCACGGCCGGTTCAGCGAAGAATCCGTCCGGCCAATAATCATTTCCCAAGTATCTCGAATAGTAGTGACTGGTGGTGACGATATAGCAGCCCGGTTCGACGCCAACCTTGAAATGACCCTGCTGATCCGTGCGAATGCTGTAAAACTCGAGCGTCGTTCTGTTTTGTAGCGCGACCGTTATGTTTTCGGTCGGAGAACCGTCCTCAAAACGAACGCAGCCGTCGATGAAGGCATCGTATCGACGCACGCGAAGATCGAGGGGCACATTCTTCTCCTCCCTCACTTTGATACAAGTCGTCGTGCGCCGATATTCTTTCTTCAACGGATGAGTAGTGGAAACCTGCCATTCACCGTTAGCCAACTGGACGACAAATTTGCCCCCTGCATCCGTGATCGCCAAGCGCTCAATTTCAGGATAGTGTGCGTCACGAAAGCGCACGAGTACATGCGGCAGCAACTCGTCCGTGTCAGCATCCCGCACGCTTCCCGTCAGACGCGCCGGCGCAAAGGCGAGGTCCCAATTCAGCAGAGCGCAGGCTGTGGTTTGATCCGCATCTGTCATGCGAATGATCCAGGTCTGCGGACTGTATGGCCGCAAATGCTCGCCGAACCGCAATGTCGAGCGGATGCAACCATCCCGTCCTGTCTCGTCGCCGGGAATGCCGTTTTCGATCAAATCGCCGTCACGGATCCAGCCAAGGCCATCGACGAGGTTCAAATACTGCACGCGTTCATCATGGGCATCGATCTGCCGGTTGCCGTTCATATCGACAAAAACTTCGCATACCAAAGTGTTTCCAGATGAGGCAGCATCGCATGATAATACAATAGTTGCAGGAACCGAGGTGATGGTATGGTCAGAGGTGTTGTTGATATGGAGACTGGTCACGGCATGGGCGATAAAAGCGTGAAAAAGCAGTAAAACGCAAATTCCTTGTCTATTCACAGGATATCCTATTAGGGTTTAACAGTCTGTTATCTTTATAGTTAAAACAACTTAACAATAACCCGCGTCTCACCCACGTCGCCGTGTGAAATGACACTCCCATAGAGAAGGAAAGAAGGCGAGAGCCTCCTTCGATTGGGATGAATTAGCAACTATAAAGCCAGAAAAATCGGACTAGGGAATTTTTGTGAGGAGAGTTTTTAAAGAGGAAAAACGTTCGGTGTCGTCTTGAAAGCGCGTTGGATCGATGGAGAGTTTACGCATCTCCTTTTGAACTCGTCGCAGGCGCGAGGAAGTAGATGTGTGCGTCATTCGCAACAGCTCCAGACGTCCGGGTTGGGTGCGTTCAATTTCTTTTATTTTTTCCAATAGAGTGATCATTGATCTCGGATCATAGCCTGCGTCCAGCGTGTATTGCAGCGCGATCCTGTCAGCTGACAGTTCCTGCTCCGGCGGATAATCGAGAATAGTGTCAGGTCGATACAGTGACATGATGAGATGGTCCGCGATCTCTGGATTCTCGCCGATGACCTGTTGCGCGGCAAAAGAATAGCTGTATTTTTCGCCGAGTCGGGCGACGGCGTCCCGCTGGGACAGATGGACAATTTCATGCGCAATGATGGAGGCGATTTCATCGGCCTCCACAGCCTGTTCGAGCAGTCCCCTAAAGATATAGATATTGCCGCCGGGCAGCGAAAAGTGGTTGATGTCCGGCTCATTGATGATAAAGACGGAATAGTCGAGACCGCGCCAGTGCGATACGGCGCCAATCCTCTCGGCCATCTCGTCTAAAAAGCCGTTCAGTCTGCTGTTGCGGATGATGTTCAGATGCCTGACAGTGAAAGAATTGAGTTCTTCCCCCAGGCTGAGCTCTTCTTCAATGGTGATGAAATTGAGCGTATCCGTGCCTTTCGAGGCCGTCCCGGCGCATTGAAACAAGAACAGCGACAACAACAGAACGATCGGGATAAAAAATCTATTTTGTCCGCAGAGATTCATCACCCATCCAACCCCGCTAATTTTCTGAATTCTATTTCCGAAAGCACCGGGATGCCCAGTTCGCGCGCTTTGGCGGCCTTGGCGCCGGCATCTTCACCGACGACAACATAGTCGGTGTTGGCGCTGACAGAGGAGGCGGCGCGGCCGCCGAGCGCTTCGGTGAGAGTTTGCGCCTCTTTTCGGGTCAAAGTCTGCAGCGCGCCGGTGAAAACGAGCGTCTTTCCGGCCAGTATTTTGCCGCCGGATTCTGGCAGTGGCCGCATCTCGACGCCGCCACGTCGCAGGCGTTCGATGACCGTGCGATTTTCCGGCGAGGCGAAAAAATCGACGACGCTCTCCGCCACTTGCGGCCCGATCTCATGCACCGCCATCAACTCTTCCCTGGACGCCTCTGCCAGCTTCTCCAGGCTCTTGAAGGCGCGCACCAGCACTCTGGCGATATGTTCCCCTACAAAACGAATGCCAAGCCCATAGAGAACGCGATCCAGCGTCCGGCTTTTGCTTTCATTGATGGCGTTGAGCACATTCTCAGCGGATTTATCAGCCATGCGCTGCAGGTTGGCGAGGGTTTCCTTTCTCAAGAAATAGATATCGGCGACGTCTCTGACAGATCCTTTTTCAACGAGCTGATCGATCAGCTTGTCGCCGAGGCCCTCAATATCCATGGCGCCTTTTGCGGCAAAATGAAAAATACGTTCCTTGACCTGGGCGGGGCAGGAGAGATTGATGCAGCGCTGCGCCGCTTCGCCTTCGAGGCGAACGGTTTCGCTGCCGCACATTGGACATCTGCTCGGCAGCGAATATTTCATCTCCTGGCCCGTGCGCCTGGAGAGGATCACCTTGACGATTTCGGGAATGACGTCGCCGGCGCGCTGAACCACAACCCAGTCGCCGATTTGGACGTCCTTGCGATCGATTTCATCCTGGTTGTGCAGTGTGGCGCGACTGACCTCGACGCCGCCGACGTTGACCGGTTGCATGACCGCGACCGGCGTCAATACGCCCGTGCGCCCGACCTGTGCGATGATATCGATGACCTGGGTGGTCTGCTGGCGCGCCGGGAATTTATAGGCGATGGCCCAGCGGGGACTTTTTGTCTTCACGCCGAGTTGTCTCTGCAGTCCCATATCGTTCACTTTCACCACAACGCCGTCGATATCGTACGGCAGGCTCGCGCGGCGCTCCAGCATCGCCTGATGGTACTTTTGCACCTGCTCGATGCCAACGACTCTTTGGATGAGGGGATTGGTCTTCAATCCCAGCGCATCGAACGTCTTTAGCACCTCCCATTGCGAGGCGAGCGCGAGGCCGGCATATCGGCCAATGCCGTAACAATAGATGTCGAGGGGACGGGAAGCGGTGATGGCCGGATCAAGTTGTCGCAACGAGCCCGCGGCTGCATTTCTGGGATTGGCGAATAGCGGTTCGCCGCTCTCCTGGCGCTGTTTGTTCAGCTCGTTGAACTCGGCAATTCCCAGAAAAACTTCGGCGCGGACGTCAAGATGTTCCGGCAGACGATTGTCTATGGCTGAGAGCTTGAGCGGGACGCTCTTGATCGTCCGGATGTTCTGCGTGACATTCTCGCCGACAAGGCCATCGCCGCGCGTGGAGGCGACGGTCAGGAGACCGTTTTCATACACCAATTCAACGGCCAGGCCGTCGAGCTTTGGCTCACACACATACTCGATCTCTTTTGCGTTGTCCAGCGCGCGCCGGGTGCGCCGGTCGAACTCGATCATTTCACCCTCATTGAGTGAATTATCCAGACTCAGCAGGGGGAGGGCATGGGTGACCGGTTCGAACAGATCGGCCCGCTGACCGCCGACGCGCTGCGTCGGCGATTCCGGCAAGATATATTCAGGATATTTCTTTTCCAGCGCCAGCAGCTCGCGCATGAGGCGATCGTACTCGGCGTCAGAGATCTCAGGATCGTCCAGAACATAGTAGCGCCGGTTGTGATAGTTCAGCGTCTCCACCAAGGTTTTTATTCTATCAGCCATCTGCTGCAGCTCGCTCCGTCATCGTGCGGTAAAGTGCGACAAGGTCTATGTCGGCAAAGAACATCATGTCGTGCTGGACGTTTTTCGTCTGGCAAGTAGACCGCTGAAAATGAGAATGAGTCCGGTCGCCAGGAAAAAGATGGGCAGAACATATTTGATATAGTTTAAGATAAGAAAAGAGACGATGCCGAGAGCCAGGAGAATCACCGCCGGAATGAGCAGACCGACCTGTTGTTTGCCGAAAATGTACATGAGAAAAAAGCCAACGGCGAGCGCGAGGATGAACACGGGCCACAGATAGGACATCTGCTGCCAGTCGTTCGATACAGTGCACATGAGAAGCGGGATGCTGGAGATCAGGAACACAGCGCCCGGCATCAGCAGACCATAGAGTTTAGGCGCAGCGAAATACGCCATGAAAAAACCGACGCCGAGGAGCAATAGTATCGTCGGCCAAATATTCGCCAGCGTGAACAGGCCCACTGTCGGCCCCAGGAAGAGAATTCCCAGCAAAGTGAGAAGGATGCCGATGATCATCGTTGTTTTCATAGCTGTTATCCTTACTTTTTAAATAGTGCTTTCAATACATATATGGCAATCTGAGGATTTTCTTTCAGACGTCGCATCACGTATCTATACCACTGTTTGCCATAAGGCACATAGACGCGCAATCGGTGTCCGGCTTGCACCAATATGCGACGCAGCTGTTCATCGACGCCAAAGAGCATCTGAAATTCATATGCATCAGGTTTGAGTCCGAGTTGATCAATAGTGCGGAGCGCCGACCAGACCACCTTTTCGTCGTGCGTGGCAATGCCGACGTAACTGCCGGCCTGCAGCGCTTTTTCCAGGAGAAAGCCAAAGTTCATGTTGACAATGGATGGCTCTTTATAGGCGATCTCGCGCGGTTCGATATAGATGCCCTTGCACAGTCGAAAGTTGGCCGGCCGGCGCGAGATTTTTGTCAGGTCAGCTACGCTGCGGCGCATATAGGCTTGCAGCACGATGCCGACGTTATCGAATTCTGCGCGCAGACGTTCATAGATATCGATCGTATCCGTCGTGCAGTTCGAATCTTCCATGTCGATGCGAACGAAATTAGCATGTTTTTTTGCTTCCTCGACGATGCGTCGAATGTTCGAAAAAGCCAGCTCTTTATCGATGAGCATGCCGAGTTGCGTCGGTTTCAAGGAAACGTTGCAGTCCAATTTCTCCTGCTCGATGATTTGCAGCACGCGCAGATACTCCTCGACGTACAAATGCGTCTCCTGTTCATCCGTCGTGCTTTCGCCAAGGACATCCAGGGTGGCCATGATGTGCTGGCCGTTGAGTTCCCGAACAGCCCTGACCGCATCATCCAGTTTATCTCCTGCTACATACTTTTTGGAAAAAATTCTCACAATCGGTTTTGGAACGAGAGGCATAAATATAATGATGACGCTGTTGAACCATTTCATATCCGTATCCTGTCCGTTATAATGTTTGCGCCGCCGTTCACACCACTTACTGACGCCTCAAAATAGCTGTTTTTTAAAAAATTGTCAAGGTTAAACAGGAGGGATGGCGCTGTGGGCAGCAAACTTTTTATTGATTTTTAAGACGGTATAGGCTATATTATTTTGATTTATTTTGCTGGAGGACGCCCGGAAATGGGCAAAATTATTTCTATTGCGAATCAGAAAGGCGGCGTCGGTAAAACGACGACAGCGGTGAATTTAGCAGCCTGTCTGGCTGTCGCTGAATATTCCACGCTGCTCATCGATATAGATCCGCAGGCGAACAGCTGCAGCGGCCTGGGCATTGATTCGCGATCATTGGACAAGACGATCTATGACGCGTTAATAAATGAGGAGGATGTCTCCGATCTGATCCTCGATACAGAACTGCAGTTTCTGAAACTGCTGCCGTCCTCCATCAATCTTGTCGGCGCTGAAGTGGAATTGGTCTCCGCCATCTCAAGAGAATATAAATTGTCGCATGCTCTTGAGAAAATTACGGACAAATTCAAGTATCTCATCATCGATTGTCCTCCTTCTTTGGGCTTGTTGACCATCAACGCGCTCACAGCCTCTGATTCCGTCCTCATGCCCATTCAGTGTGAATATTACGCGCTGGAAGGCCTGGGGCAGCTGCTCAACACCATCCGTCTCGTACAAAAACATCTCAACGAGACGTTGGAAATTGAGGGCGTGCTGTTGACGATGTATGATGCCCGCCTCAATCTGTCGCGACAGGTGGCGGCCGACGTGAGAAAGTATTTTAATGGCCGAGTGTTCAATGCAGTCATCTCCCGAAACGTGCGACTGAGTGAAGCGCCGAGTTTCGGCAAGCCGATCATCTTGTATGACGTTGTATCAAAAGGAGCTGAACATTATATGGCCTTGGCCGAGGAAATATTGAAAAATGACGAACAGGAAAGCGCTGGGGAGGGGACTGTCAGCGTTAATTCCTGACGTTACTGCTGAAAGTCAAGAGAGAAAAGACAGCATTCAGTTCATACGCGTCAATCGAATTTCGCCCAATCCGTTCCAGCCCCGTGAACTCTTTGACTCTGAAAAACTTGCCGAGCTGGCCAATTCCATTGCCGAGAAGGGCGTTGTACAACCCATAACGGTCCGACGCCATGGGGACGGCTATCAGATCATTGCCGGCGAAAGACGATTTCGTTGTGTACGAGATCTCGGCATCAGAGAGATACCCGCCTATGTCCTGGATGTGAAATCCGATGCCGAGATGATGGAACTGTCCATCATTGAAAACATCCATCGCGAGGATCTCAATCCGATCGACATCGCCAACGGATACCGCCGGCTCATCGAAGAGTGCCGCCTGACCCAGGAACAAGTCGCGCAAAAAGTTGGCAAGGATCGCGCTACGATCAGCAACTTTCTGCGACTCTTAAAGCTGCCAAGGCAGATACAACAGAGCGCGCAAAAGGGCGATTTGTCCATGGGACATGCGCGGGCGCTTTTGGCGGTCACAAAAACTGAAGATCAGCTGGCGTTGTGGAAAAAAATTATATCGGCGAACCTGTCCGTTCGCCAGGTGGAGCGCGCGGTCAAGAAACTTGACGAGCCCCTGGAGAAAACCAATTTTCAGGAGACAACTCGCTTTTCCGCTTACATGCAGGATGCCGAAGATCGGCTGCAAAAAGCGCTGGCAACCAAGGTCAGGTTGAAAGCAAAAGGCGCTGGCGGCGCCATTGAAATTATATATTACGATGATGATGATCTGGATCGTTTGATCAACAGGATAGTGAGTGAGTAAAAAGAGCATTTTACTATGGCAAAAAAAAGAACACATCGACAATTTTATCGGGTGCTGGTCATTCCGGATGACAAGGATGAACCGATGGCATTCGATCTCTCCATGCGGACGGTTAATTATCTGAAAATTGCGGCCGTCATCCTCGCACTGCATTTCATCGGCGGTCTGATTTTTTATGTGCAGTTTTTCAATGTCCGCGAAAAAAACAAAAAACTCTTCACCGTCAACCGACAGCTTGAAGAGAATATGAGCAAACTCAATACACTGATGGCAGAGTTTGAAGTGTTGCAGACCGGCCACGACAAGATTAGAAATGTGCTGGGACTGGGAACTCTCAACGGCCAGAAAGCAGCGCCTGAAATACTCATTCCCGAAGAAGCGCGGACGGTCAATTTTCTACCGGACTACGGACGCATCAATCAACAAAACCGACGAGAGGAGACAGAACTAGAAAAATATAATTTTCTGATAAAAAACTCCAACAGTCCTCTGCATGACCATGTCAAAAGCATCCCGACATTGCTGCCGGTCGACGGAGTGCTCAGCGCTGATTATGAGAATCAGACGAACATCGGAACGTCCCAGCATCGCGGCATTGATATCGCCGGCAACAAGGGTGACCTGGTCAAGGCTTCTGCTGACGGAGTCGTCATCTTTGCCGGCTGGACTTTTGATCTCGGCAATCTCGTGATCATCTATCACGGCAATGGCTTCTATACCTACTACGGCCATAATCAGCGATGTCTGCTGCCTCGCGGCTCTTTTGTGAAAAAGGGCGAAAGTATCGCCCTGCTGGGATCGACGGGGATCAGCTCGGCGCCGCACCTGCATTTCGAAATCTGGAAGGACGGGATCTCTTATGATCCCAAAGACTTTATTTTAGCGTTTTCAAATATCTAGAATATCAAACCATAATGGAACGAGACTATGAAAAGCAATGAAAAGACGGGTGAATTGAGCACCATACTCGGAAAGGGCTCTGTCTTTGAAGGGAAGCTGAACGTCGAACACACTCTCAGGGTGGATGGAAAATTCACCGGTGATATTACGACGACAGATGGGCTCATCATAGGCAAAGAGGGAAATATTAACGGCAATGTGGAAGCTAAAATGCTCATTGTCGGCGGCAAAATTTCCGGCACTGCAAAAATAAAAGAAAAGATCGTCCTTGAGACGCGATCCGAATTTCGCGGCGAGATGAAAACCACCAAACTCGTCATTGACGAGGGCGCTGTTTTCGACGGCCGCTGCTCCATGAAGACCAGCGGTGAAGCTGCGACAGGGGCAAATCCGACTCCGACGTCAGCGGATAGCCAGTAAGAGTTTGTTTCATAAGAATTATCCCTGATGAAGAAATTTGGTTTGCAAAGAATAGATGCCCTGATCTTTTTTCTCAGCGTTGGCTTGCTGATCTATTTCAGATATTGGATCAACCCGGTTTTATATTTCGTCGCACAGGAACCGGTGTTTTTCTTTGATAAATATTTTTTCAGAGAATTCCTGCGCTTTCCGGGAGGGCTGTTAGAGTATGTTTCGGCGTTGCTGGCGCAATTTTTTTATACTCCCTGGCCAGGTGCGCTGCTGTTGTCGCTCTTTTTCACCCTGATCTTCATTCTTCTTCGTCAGGTCGTGAAAAGAATAACCCTCTTCGATCCGTCTGCCCTGGCGCTTGTGCCCTTGCTCTTTCTGGCGATAGCGCATAACGATTATACCCATCCACTCGTCGTCGATCTGGTCCTGCTCACAGCCTTGTCCTGCACCTTCATTTACATGTCGTTGCGCCGCGGCATGCGCATCCTGTTTCTGCTCGTAGGTGGGCCGCTGCTCTATTTCGCTGCCGGAGCCGCTTTTCTGCTCTTCGGGCTGTATGCTCTCGTATACGAAATTCTGCAGAAAAGAGATTGGCTCCTCAGCATCCTGATCCTGCTCACCGCTGTCCTGCCCTGCGCCTCCGGATTGTGGCTTTTTCCGGTGCGACTGCAGGACGCCTTCTGGCAGCCCGCATTCCCCGATCATCACAGCGCCATCCGAATTTTAGCCTATCTCGCCGCGGCGATCTTGGCCGTGCTCCTCTTTTTTGCGGCAAAGAGGACAGGGCGGCTTTTTGCCCAAGCAAGGCCACTCTGGCGTATCATACCCGCCGCGATCCTGCTGCTGCTCTTTTTCATCCTGCCGGCGTTGCGGCTCGACAAGATGGAAAAAAGCTATTGGCAGATCACTTACCACGCTCGCACGCAGGAGTGGCAAAAACTGCTCGTCAGGTGCGAAAAGCCCTATCCCAATGCGCCGCAAATCACCTCGCTCATCAATCGCGCCCTCTGTCATACAGGCCAAATGGGCGATCGTCTCTTTTCATATCCGCAGGATTTTGGTCTCGAGGGACTCTTCCCCTCAGACGATGCGACCATATCCACCCCTCTCATTCGCAGCGATATCTATTTTGACCTGCGTCATTTCAACGAGGCAAAACATTGGGCGCATGAGGCCGTGTCGGTCACCGGAGAAACAGCCTGGAATATGCAGCGCCTGGCCCTCATTTACCTGATCGATGAACAGCCGGAGGCCGCTCAGCTTTATATCACCAAGTTGAAAAAATCGATCCCTTTGCGTCAGTGGGCGCGGCGGCACGAACAGTATGTCGAAAATATCGCAGCGGTTAAAGACGATCCGGAAATCGGTCCACTGCTCAGAAGCAGGGTGAGCGAGAGTTTCCTCTCTTTTGTCAACAATCCTCTGGCCGATCTGCCCCGGCTATTGCACGCCGATCCGAAGAACAAGGCAGCCTATGATTACTGGATGGCGGCGTTATTGCTGACAAAAAGGCTGGCCCGTTTCGTTCAGCTGGCAGACCTGTCGCGCGCAAAGCCATTGCCGCGCCATTTTCAGGAAGCCGTGCTCATCTACATGTCCCAGGTTCACGATCATGGTCTGACCTTTGATGAAAAGATTTTTTCGCCAGAAACTTTGCAGCGCTATCGAACGTTTCAATCCTCTCTGCAAGCGAGCAGGGATGACAGAAGTGCGGCGCAACGGGAATTGGCCGGACATTTCGCCGACACCTACTGGTATTATTTGATCTTTCATAAAGGGCCGGGCGCCTAGGACGCCTGCGGAGGCCGCATGTCCATAACAAAATACAAAATCGAGATCTTCTCACTGGTGTTGGGCGCACTCTTGCTGGCATGCAATGAGGCCGAGATCCCTGGGCATGACGTCAATAGTGTTGCAGCGCGCGTCGCCATTGACCCGGATTATACGGATGTCGTCGTGCCGCCGAATATTGCGCCGCTCAATTTTCGTATTCTGGAAAGCGGCGACCTCTTCATCGTGCGCGTGGCCGGGGAAGACGCGGAGCCGATTGTCGTCAGGAGCAGAGATGGCAACATTCGTCTGCCGTTCAAGCAGTGGAAAGATCTGCTCTCCAGCCATCGAGGCCAGGCCATCCGCTACGACGTCTATATTAAAAAATCGGGGCAATGGTGCAAATACGAATCGTTCGCCGTCAGAATCGCTGAAGAGACAATCGACAGCCATCTCGTCTATCGTCTCATCAATCCGGCTTTTAAATACTGGACCAGGATGGGAATTTATCAGCGAAACCTGGAAAGCTTTGCAGAAAAGCCCATCCTCATCAACAGCATGACGGACGGGAATTGCATGAACTGTCACAATTTCCGTTCGAATGATCCGTCCGATATGGTCTTTCACATGCGGGCCGGCGCTGGTTCCGGGACCTATATCGCCGTCGATGGAGAATGGCGCAAAGTCAATTTAAAAACCGAGTTCAATTCGGGTGGTGCTTACCCGGCGTGGCATCCGGGCGGCAAAAAGATCGCCTTTTCCGTCAATTCTTTGACAATGTTCTACCACTCTGTCGGCGAGAGCCGCGATGTCCTCGACAGGAAATCCGACCTGGTCGTGTATGATGTGGAGAAAAATCTCATCTCGGCAGCACCGCAAATAGCGAACATCCAGCGCATGGAGACTTTTCCGGCATGGTCGGCGGATGGCCGATATTTGTATTTCTGCGCTGCACAGCCATTGGCCGAGTACGTCGATGAAGAGACGCAAGATCTCTCGTATGATCAAATAAAATATGACCTCATGCGCGCCGAGTATGACATTGAGCGCGATGAATGGGGCAAACTGGAGCTGATTGTCTCTGCGCAAAAGACGGGCTTGAGCGCTATTTTACCACGCCCATCGCCCGATGGCCGCTATGTGCTTTTCACCATGGCCCAATACGGCAGTTTTCCGATCTATCACAATCACAGCGACCTCTACCTGCTCGACATCAAATCGGGCGACTATGAGCGGCTGGCCGTCAGCAGCGATGAAGCCGACAGCTTTCACAGCTGGTCAAGCAATAGCCACTGGTTTGTCTTCACCAGCAAAAGGCGAGATGGATTGCTCGGCCGACCATTTTTTGCCTATATCGGGGAGAATGGCGACGTGCATAAACCATTTCTCCTGCCGCAGCAAGATCCGGAATTTTATTCGACTTTTATCATCAACTATAACGTACCAGAGCTCGTCAGCGGTCCCGTCGATGCCACTGCGCATGAGCTCGTCAGAATTGCCTATGATCAGGATCATATCACCCGCGCCCGGCTGGATGCGCGCGTTTCACTTCGGCCCCAGCAGGAGAGCGAAGAGATCGATGCCCTCTACAAAGCGCGTCCCAAGGGATGAGACCAGAGCCAGAACGAAGGAGAGAAGAGAAGGCGGATGAATCGAACGACAGCAAACTTTGAGACGTTCAAGATATTTTCAACCATACTGGGTGGTGATCAACTTTATCTTTCCGCAGCCACTCAACACCCGGAAAAGAGTGAACTGCTGACAGAACGAATCTATGCCGAAATAGCCGCGAGGTTGGCGCGAGATGGATTTCAGATCATCCATGAGCGTATCTTTGCGAGCCTGCAGCATCACCCATCCATCATTAAAGCGCGCGCCACTGTCATGCAAGCGCACGGTTTTTCGGCTGCATCTCCCCTGACCTTCATCCAGGGCCACCCGGTCAAAGGACGAGGATTGGCCGGCGTGCAGATCAGAGCGTTCAAACCGAGCAGAGCGGGCGACAGCGTCCGGACGATTTATGAGGGAGAGATCCCGGTCGGCAAAAGCTGGGTGCGCAACGGCGCATCGTTTCAGATCGTGCAGAACATGCATGGCAGCGCCGGCAGTTCTGATCACTACCATGAGTCTTGCGAGATGTTTGATCGCACGCAAAGGGTATTGCAGCAGGATGGCACGAGCTTTAAAAACGTGCTGCGCACATGGATTTATCTCTCCAACATCCTGGACTGGTATGGTGAGTTCAATCGTGCCCGAAATGCGCGCTTTACTGAATATGGCATTCTCGGCTTATCCGAAAAAGAGAATACCGAAGCTGAACAGATCTATCTGCCGGCCAGCACCGGCATCCTCGGCGAAAATCCGGATGGAGCGGTGAGCACCATGGATGTCTTTGCTGTGGCGGACGCGCGAAACATCAGCATCGCTCATACTTCCGGCGTACAGCAAAAGTCGCCCTATCGCTATGGTTCGGCGTTTTCGCGCGCCATGACGTTGAAGGAAGCGGATGTCACGCATATCCTGCTCTCCGGCACGGCATCCATAGATGAACACGGCAAAACCGCGCATGTTGACGATGTGCGGCAGCAAATCCGCAAGACATTCCAAGTTGTGCAGGCACTGATTGAAAAAGAAGGGGCCACCCTTAGCGATATCAATGAGGCCACAGTCTTTCTCAAAGACGCGCAAGATCTGCAGACCTATTGGGACGTCGCAGCCGAGTTCGGCCTGCTGGATTTGCCAGCCATTCTTCTGATCGCCGATGTTTGTCGAGCGGATCTGCTCTTTGAGATCGACGCGGCCGTTGCGTTCGAGTAAAAAAAAAGCCCCGATGGGGGGCTTTTCAAGGCAGTGCAATTTTTCGTTTTATCAGACTGTCTGGCTGATATATCCTTCACGACGCGCATACTTGTCCAGAATCCGCTGCAGCATTCGACGACCGCGGAAGAGGCGGCTCATCACCGTGCCGCTCGGACGGCCGATGATCTCGGCGATCTCCTTGTAGGAAAATCCTTCGATATCAGCCAGCAATACCACCATGCGGAATTCCTCCGACAGCTGGGATAGAGCGGAGGCAATGTCGTCATCAAAGAGCTCTTCGTACTTGGTTTCATCAAAACCGGCCCATTCGCCAAGCTGTTCCGGCGGCTCGTCATTCTCCAGTCCATACGCCACTTTTTCGAGCTGCACCTGCTGTGGCGTACGCGCTTTTTTCCGGTATTTATTGATGAATGTGTTTGTCAGGATTTTAAAAATCCACGCTTTAAAATTTGTTCCCTCTTGAAATTTATCGAAAAATCGATAGGCTCTCAGATACGTGTCCTGAACGAGGTCTTCGGCCTCTTCAGTATTCCGAGTGAATCGAAGAGCGGTGCTATAGAGCGAATCCATGAACTGAAAAGCGATGGCTTCAAAATCCTTTGTCTTTTGGATATCAGCTGCCATCCAAAACCTCCCCCAACATCGCTGTTGGTTTTTATTTTGGCGTAGGCTATTTGATCATCTAGTCGTCTTCTCCCTCCGAGGATGCCGGCGCACGCTCACCGAGTTTTGCGTCCAGCATGAAAAGACCATGCCCAGCATTGCCAATCATGTTGAATTTGTTGACGATAGCGTCCATGGTCGCTTCTTCTTCGACTTGCTCTTTGACAAACCAATCCAAAAATGACTTGGTGGCGTAATCTTTTTCGTCAGTCGCCAGGCTCACCAAATTGTGGATGCGGCTGGTGACAAACTTTTCGTGCTCGAGGCCCAGTTCAAATATCTGTTTCGGGCTATCATATTCCACCGGTGGTTTATCAATGGCTTCCAGGACCACCCGGCCACCTTGTTCGTTGACATAATGATAAAATTTTTGCGCATGGCTTGTCTCTTCCACTGCCTGCGCTTTCATAAAATTGGCCATGCCTTCGAATCCCTGATTTTCCAGATAGGCAGCCATGGCATAATAGTAATAGGCAGAGTAAAGTTCCTTATTGATTTGGTCGTTCAGAGCTTTTTCCATTGCTGATGAAATCATGGTCTTTCTCCTGCATTTTTGGTGTTCATTATATCCAATCTTAAATATAAACAATTTTAGAAAACAAAGCACAACTTTTTCTACTTTTGAACTTTCCTTTCTCCTTCCTGGGGGCGACCTTTTCGAATCGCCATGTCATCGTTTTGCTCACAATGCCACGGTGTTGATTTCAAACTGCGGCGGCGACGCCATGTGCTTTTTCACGGCGCACTGCTCGGCGGAGCGGATGACCGCCTCCCGATATTTTTCCGGGAATGCCGGCGGCAGATGAATGTCAAGGACCACTTTGTTGATCAGTCGCGTCATCGGATCTGTCACCATCTTTTGCTCGATGCGAAGCCCTTCTGTTGGCAAGCCGCGCTGTTGACAAAAACCGAGCACATAGATGCCGGCACAGGTGCCGATGGATGCCAAGAACAGAGCAAACGGCGGTGGCGCTGTGCCGTCCTGATTCGTCGGAATTGTGAACGGGCCGTATTCGGCATTCACGGCAAGACCGCCTGGAAATTTTACTGAAAGATTCATCATTTGTTCCTTCTGATGTTATTTTTTATAGTTTTAATGAGATGAATTGACCAGGTAAAGGATTCAAGGGCTATAAAGTCAGTATCGGGTAAGGTCATAAAAAATCAACACAAAAGCACAAAAATACAAAGGATCACGAAAAGAGTGTCAGCCGCTGAAGAATATGAAATAGGCTCTATAACGAATCGAATGGGTCATAGTATCTTCAACCGCAGAGATACGATGTTAATCAAAAGTATAATTTCATTTTGTATGATACCTCGCTTGCATGATTTTTCGTACTCACGCAAAGACGCAGAGACGCAAAGATTCGCCAAGTTCTTGAAAAAAATTCAAAATAAGTTTTGTTGGTGTATTGAGTTTGCGTGACATCGTAAGTTTTTTATTAATATATACTCGAGCACGACTTGACAATCTGACATGTGTCCTGTCATATGGCCTATCATCAGAAAAATACTTGAATTTTTCTTTGCGTATCC
>RQOI01000046.1 GCA_003854995.1 Candidatus Zhuqueibacterota bacterium | reverse complement strand
GACAATTTAAATGCCAGAGTCGATGCCCAGGTCTATTTTAGAGTGAAATCCGATGAGGAGAGCGTCAAAAACTCTCTGTATAATGTCAATAATTATCAGTGGCAGATCGTCAATCTGGCCCGCACAACGCTGAGAAATATCATTGGCACGCTGACATTGAAATCCGCCAATAGCGAACGAGGAAAAATAAATTCCGAGCTGCATAAAACCCTCCTTGAAGAAACGCAAAGTTGGGGAATTCAAATTGTCCGCACCGAACTCAAAGAGATAGATCCTCCGGCAGATGTTCAGGAGACGATGAATAAGGTTGTCAAAGCTGAAAACGAAAAAATTGCGGCCATAGATTACGCCACTGCGACGGAGACGAAAGCAGATGGCGAAAAGAGGTCCAAGATCAAAGAGGCCGAGGGAGTCAGACAAGCAAGCATACTGCATGCAGAAGGCGAGGCAGAAGCCATTCGATTGGTGAATGAAGCGGCCAATAAATATTTCATTGGCAACGCGCAACTGCTGAGAAAATTGCAGGCGCTCGAGTCAGCGCTGGCGAAAAATGCAAAAATAGTCATTCCATCTGGATCCGAGTTAGTGAATATTATTGGCGACATGGCAGGGGTCATACCGTTGAATAAATCGACAAGAGAATGAAAAAAGCAGACGCCCCAAAGTATAAAGAACACAATGATTTTGAATTTGACTTGAGCGTCTAGCTATCTGAGCTGTTAGTCAAAATTTATATGGCGACAGGCGCAGATTTTGCCCGTAAGAAGGCTGTTTTTGCCAATCTGGACTCATGAATGGAAGTTATCACCATTATTTTAGCTGGTGGACAAGGAACTCGCCTTTACCCTCTAACCAAAATGCGAAGCAAACCGGCAGTGCCTATCGCCGGTAAATTTCGACCTATCGATATTCCGATCAGCAACTCTGTTCATCCCGTATTTGAAGAAGAGACAGCAGAATATGGTGTAATGAAAGTAAATCAGAACGCTCGCATCACTGATTTTTTAGAAAAGCCGCAAGAATCCGAACAAAGAGAGAGGATGAAAATATCTGATAAAATCTTTCATCACTTTGGACTCGTTTCAGGTGGTGGAACGCATCTGGCATCAATGGGGGTCTATCTTTATAATTGGAATGTATTAAATGAATTACTTGCACATACTGAATATCAGGATTGGCAATGGAGTCAAATTAATAAACCTTCAGAATGCAGTGGAAGGAGAAGCCGGCAACTATGTCATCAGGGACAGCATTATTGTTATACCGATAAATTCGATTGTCCCTGATGGCACTGTCATCTAATCTTTTTTATTTGTCAGCCCAAAGCTAACCTGATAAATTTAACATACAAGGATAGCCATGAAAAATTTATTGGAAAAAGGAACAAGATGTCTGATCGTGCAATCAGAATTCTCGAAATACAGCTTTTGGAATTATGTCGATATCTGCAAAATAGCAGGCGCTAAATATCCCGCCGCTCCCCTGGGTTTACTGACAGCAGCAGCGTTGTTGCCGCAGCAGTGGGAGTTTAAATTGGTGGATGCCAATGTAGAACTTTTACTGAATGAGCACCTTGAATGGGCGGATATCGTTTGTACCGGCGGCATGCTGCCGCAGCAGCAAAGTATGCTTGCCATTATCGAAAAAGCACATCGCTATGGACGTCCGGTCCTCGTCGGTGGTCCGGACCCGACATCACAGCCAGCTATTTACCAGTCCGCTGATTATCTGGTGCAGGGCGAGGGTGAGATGACGATTCCGCTGTTCATACAAGATATCGGACGTGGCAGCAAGACCGGTGAATACAAGTCCGATGAAAAGGCCGACATGAGCAATGCGGTCGTTCCCCGGTTTGATCTGGTACGATTCAAAGATTATCTGCAGATGGGGATACAGTATTCTCGTGGCTGTCCCTTCAATTGTGAGTTTTGCGATATCATTGAACTTTATGGCAGGACATCCCGAACGAAAACTCCCGAACAGATTGTCTTGGAACTCCAAACACTCTACGATCTCGGCCATCGTGGTCATATTGACTTTGTTGATGATAATTTTATCGGCAACAAAAGGAAGGTTAAAAGTGTATTGGCCGCGATCCGAGAGTGGTCTGAAGCACATCATTATCCGTTTTATTTTTCAACAGAGTCATCAATAAATCTGGCGGACGATGAAAATCTATTGCAAATGATGCAGGATGTGGATTTTCGATTCGTGTTCATCGGCATCGAGTCTCCGGATGATGAGATATTGAAATTGACAAAAAAGATCAACAATGTAAACAGATCTATTCAAAAAGCTGTCGACAAAATTTATTCTTACGGCATGATTGTCAATGCAGGATTTATCATTGGTTTTGATAATGAAACAGACAAAACCGCCAACAACATGATGAGATGCATTCAAGATTCGGGCATCTGCATGGCGATGCTGGGAAAGCTATACGCGCTCCCGAACACACAGTTGACAAGACGCTTGCAGCGAGAAGGCAGGTTGTTTGAGAACGGTTCAACGATGCGTGAGCACAAAAACGAAATTGATCAAATGACGAGCGGCTTGAACTTTATCACGACCAGACCCAGGATTGATGTTTTGCAGGACTATGTTGAGGTCATTAAACATATCTATGATCCCAAGCGCTACTATGAACGTGTCTCCTATACGAGCGTACATTTGAAGCCAAAGTATCATCACAGACCCTCTGTCGCCAGGATGCTCGGGAGTGTAAAGGCGTTTCTGAAACTCGCTGTCATTATCGGACTCGACAGAACAACTGGATGGCTCTATTGGAAAACATTATTAAAGGTTTTGCTTAAAAATCCAGGAGCAATAGAGGCGACCATTAATCTGGCAGCCATGTTCATTCATTTTCGCAAGCAGTCGAAATTCATTCTCGATTTGACAAACATTGAGATCGAAGGTATTAAAAGCAGCAAACAGGCGCCAGATCATGATTTGATGTTACAGGAGGAAAAGATATACGAGGATCAAACTACAAATGTGGAATTAATTGTCGATATTTGTCACCGATAATGGGATTGAATAAACTGCCAAAGCCGATGTGCTTTGGCAGTTCATCAATTTGCGGCAACTCATTTCAACAGTGTCATCTTGCGAATGTGGCTGAACTCTCCTGCGGTGAGATGATAGATATACAAACCGCTCGCTACAGTCCGTCCAGAGTCGTCCATCGCGTCCCATACAGCATAGTGTGCGCCGCCATCTCTGTGACCGCTGACCAGGGTGCGAACCACGCGACCCTGCATGTCGTAGACAACCAGAGTGACCTCCGCAGATGCCGGCAGGTCGAAGCGAATAGTTGTCTGCGGATTGAACGGATTCGGATAGTTCTGCAGCAGCGCAAACTCGAGCGGAACGGACGGCTGCTCGACCAGTGAAGTCATTGAAGCCGAAACCGGTTCGGTGAACTCGTCGCTGCCGTCGAGGTCGATGCTTTGCAGCTTGTAGACATAGTTGCCGGCGGGTGGCGTATCGAGGTAAGAGTAGGTGACACCCTGTGAATTCGTTCCTCGACTCAAGATCATCGTCTCATTGATCTTGATGAAATCGGATGCCGATTCTTCTCGCCGATAAATATTATAGCCGGCGCAGTTGGTTTCGGTTTGCGCCTCCCACTTGATCAAAATGCCGTCTTGTTGAATCTGCGCAGTGAACGAGCTCAATTCAACCGCGATGGGAGTCGATTCGCCGTAGAGATAAGCTTTGCCATTGGGAAGATAGGCGGGCGCTCCGATGATGATATCATCGTAGCCATCGTTATTGACGTCGCCCGCGCACGAGACCGACTCGCCAAAACTGCTGTTCACTCCCTCGCCGGTCAAGGTTATGTCAGCTGACCCGGTCATGCTGGAGCTGCCAAAATAGATATAGGCGCGACCGGTCAAGGCGCCATAACTGGGTGCGCCAATAATGATATCCGCTACATTGTCTTTGTTGACATCGCCGGCGCAGGCCACGGCACGACCGAAATTATTGCCGGCACCTTCGCCGAGAAAAGTCACATCAGCAACCGCATCCATTCCAGTGCCTCCGTAATAGATCCTGGCACGTCCTTTATTCGCACTATAGCCATCTTCACCGATGATGACGTCATCAAAGTGATCGCCATTGATGTCGCCGGCGCAGGCGACGGCAATGCCCAGATAGTCGCCGGCGCTCGCGCCGCTGATGGTCAGGTTCGCCGGGTCGCCCATTGTTGAGCCGCCATGATAGATATAGGCGCGGCCG
>RQOI01000413.1 GCA_003854995.1 Candidatus Zhuqueibacterota bacterium | reverse complement strand
GATTCGAGGTGGCGCTGATAGATGCCCATCTCACTCCAGCGCGTGTAGACCGAGTTGAACAGACGATAGCTGAGATGCGAGTCGATGTCATGCGCAGCAATGGGGTTGACGATCGGCTGAAAAGAACGCCACTGTCCCGCTTTTTTTATCGAAATGTGGATCTCCAGCGCCTCTCCCCGATTGTTCGCCAACAGCTTTTTCCACGCAGCCCGCGGGAATCGCATCCGTCCGCTTCTGTTCTCTCGGGCGATGTCGTTGCCATTTTTCGATTTCAAAATGACTCGATAGGCTTCAGCGTCTTCCTCGATCATGAAATTGAGGGGCGCAATGTTGGGCGGCAGGGTGACGCCATCATAGTCGGGGAATATTTTTGCATGGCCGTCTTGTGGCGCCAGTTCGGGCGGGACTGAAATCGCCTGATAACCGACCAAGATCAGCATGAAAGCCAGAGCGCCCGCGGCAGCCGTGAGCTCGGTATGACGTTTCATTTTTGCAACTCCCGAGGTTTGTGATAGAGATGATAATACCAGTAGGTGTCGCCATGCTGCCGCAGCAGCTCTGCCTGCGCATATTGCGTCTGATTGTTGTGCTTGGCAATGATCGACATAAAGTGATCAAACTTGTCGACATTGCTTTTGAGGAGCTGAAAGGCTTTCATCATATCCATATTTTGCACCGCGCCACTCATGCCGATGAGGATGAGGGCTTCTTCCACGTGCCGCGGCAGCCCATCCGGCCAGAATTTTGTCATTTGCGGCAAAAATTCCATGAATCGATCGAGGCGTCGGGCCAATAAATTGTAGGCAATACAATATTCAAAGGCCATTCTGTTTTGCAGATCCAGTTGATTGAGATTGACCAGCTCGCCGTAGGCAAAGCCAAACCGGATGAGGAAATTGGATGACAACGGCGAACGCTTCAACATCGCGAACTCTGGATCGTTCTTTCGTTCGGGATGATCGATGATCTCTGCATACTTGCTCGCCCACTTGCGATGCAGAAGCGTCTTGGCCAATTTGTTCAAATAGATCTGCGCGCTAGCATATTCCTCTTTTTGCAGATGGATGAGCGCCAACAGCTGCAAAACGCGCGGCGATGCGCCCTCGATGGATAACGCCTCATTCGCCCACACTTGCGCGGAATTCAAGTTTCCCATTTCATAAATCAGCTGCGCCAAAGCATAGGACATGTCAAATGCCGGGCCAGAATTTCTGTACAGGCCTTCTTCTCCTTCGATCTGCGGATAGCTGAAAAGTTCATCACATAGCTTTCCCGTATGGTAGAGGGCCCGGTTGAACTGCAAGGTGATGAGCCGGTTCATCACATCAGGATGTCGTCCTGCTTCTCGTATGATCTCGCTCCAGCTTTGCGTATCAGCGGATCGGTCAATGGTCAGGACCAGCCGATGTTTTTTATCGAGGGAATAGTTGGCGCTGATCCCCAGTGCGAGAGCGAGGAGCAACAGTATGACATAGCGCCAATAGCTGCCCACTTTTTTTGGCAAACCATCTGGAGCTCCTATCTGCAAATTCACTTGCCGCAAACTGAACAGCAGCGGAAAAACCAACAGGAGGCCATAGATCAGCCATGGAAGCGGCCTGATGGGATGGACGAGTGAAAAAGGCAGCAGATAGGTGTACATCTGACTGCGGCTGAAAAGAGAGAGATAGAAAGCAATGTGCGGCCATAGCAATGGGATGGCGATGAAAAAGAGCAGGAGCGGAATCTTTTCCCAGCGCTCTTTCTTCATAAAGAGTTCGTACAGCACGGCGAGAACGGCAAAGATGAGAAATGGGGCGGCGCTGAGCGCATAGAGGGCGGCGGTCAGCAGAAAATAGAGCGCTAATCGCACTCCGGCATGAAGATGTTGCAGCGAAGCAAAGAGCAGAAAGCCAAGCAAGGGAAAAAGAATCGCCAGCGAATAGGCGAGTGTATAAAAGTAGCCGGCATGCAGACAAAAGAGCAGACCTGCCAACGCGAAAGTGACAAAGGTGACGCCGGCGCCGCTATTGAATATTTTGAATATGCGGTGCGCAGAAAAGGTGATCGCGGCGATCACGAGCGTGATGAGCAGCGCACCAAGGAATCGGTAGGTGTAAAACTGGGACAGCAGATTCGCCACATAGTCTGCGGCGCCCCCAGAATAGGAGAGATATTTTTGCAGGTGGTCGCATCCAGTGAAAAAAGCGGGCTGCTGACGCTGGTATAAGAGCTGCGGATTGACGGCAATCCACAAGAAAATAAATCCGGCAAGAAAGAGGACGCCGAAAAAAACGACCTCTTGCCCCTTCATTTTTGACGACGCGGTGCCTGACATGGCTCACCTGCAAAATCTTGTCCGAATGCTTTATCCTGAAGATAAACAATTATTTCATCAAAATCAGCTTCTTTGTTTCGGTGAACTCTCCCGCCTGCAGCCGATAAAAATAGAGGCCGCCGGCAAAATCGGCCGCGTCCCATTGAACTGCGTGACTGCCGGCGTCAAAGTGACCATCCGCCAGATCGACCACTTTTTGCCCCAGTATATTGTAGAGCGCCAGCTGCACGACGCCCGAGCGCGACAATTCGAAACGGATCGTCGTCCTGGCATTGAACGGATTGGGATAATTTTGCGCCAGGTCGTAGCGCGCCGGCATCGGCTCGTGCCCGTGCACGAGCGTTGCAGCCCGGTCATCTTTGCCCGCCGAACCGTGCAGATCATATGAGGCAGCCCAATAGTCCGGACTGTTCGGATCGCCCTGCGGCTCGACATCGACGGCGACGAGGGAATAGCCGCCGCCGTCGGCGCTCTCTGGCCAGGGATCTTTGTCATTGTACCTGACGTTGAGAATGGTGTCGCCGGCAGCATTGACAAAGACGAGGCGCTCACCGGCATTGTCGAGGTTGCCGCCATAGACATCAAATGGCGCAAAGCCATAGCGGCGCTCGAACATGGCGCGGTTGGAGGCCAGCACGATGAACTGCTTCGGCGCCAACACAATCCCGGAGGCAAAGGTATAGTCGATGCCGACGCGGAAACCTGCCAGACTCAAATCAATCGCATCGGCGCCGATGTTTTTCAGTTCCACAAATTCGAACTCGCGGTCATTCGTATCCGCTTCATCGAGCGGATGAAAATGGATCTCGGTCAGGCGGAGCTGCGCCATCTTTTCCGCTATAGCGTAGACAGCGCGATGAACTGGACTCCACTCGCCCCCGTTCAGCGAACGCGCCCGAATCTCGACGCTCTGATTGAGGGACAATGGCGCAGTATATTCCCGTGCATCGGGCGACAGAGAGCCGCCGCCGGCCTCCTCGCT
>RQOI01000045.1 GCA_003854995.1 Candidatus Zhuqueibacterota bacterium | reverse complement strand
TGAATATTCTGGGCGATCTTATAGAGGTGTAAGCGCTTTTTTATCAGGTTCTTGAGCCTTTTGCCGCCTGTAACTGACCTTTTACCAGCCGGCGTAAAAGGTCGGTTTCTGGCAAGTCGATAGAAAATCAACACCAGGCCACAAAAACACCAAGGATCACGAAGAAAAGCTTTGTAAAACGTCAGTTTCTGGCAAAATCGATTAAAAAGCAGCTAATATACGATGTTAAGACCCAACAAAGATATGGCCTCGCGCAAAGCCGCAGAGAATTATTCTGAACCTACAAGAAACGAATTTAAAATTCAACCAGAGAGGTATATGATTTAAAAAGGTTTTTTTATTTTTAATATTAACAAATGCTTATGGTATTGAGAACTGATTGAGATACTTTAGGATGCATGTATAAATCGGTTTGCTCTGAAATAATCATCACATATAAACTTCTTATTTTTTTTTGCGCCTCTGCGGCTTTGCGCGAGGTGTTTTGAGCATATTTCAGCTGATTCCATTTATAAATTTTCATTCTTATCATCGCAGCTGCCAGTGACTGACCTTTTACCAGCCAACAGCTGGCGCTTCTCACGCCAGTTGCTCTCTGATTTCATCCATGGCTTCGTGGCGGCTCTGATCGTCCGCCGCGTAGTAGAGCTTGTGGCATGAACGATAAAAGTTGTTCCCATCCTCAAGATCTGCGGCGCGCTGCAGACGCGGCAAAGCCATATGCGACTGAATATAGAGATGCTCCGACAGATAGTCAAAAATCTCCTGACTGGCTGAATTATCAAAATCGAACAACGAATCGACCAAATTCGTCGAGACCATGTCATTTTTCATATTCAACTCCGTTTTTAAAAGGTGCGCGACAGTATTCGCGTGTACAGGTTTGTGCATCAGTGCACTGAATTGTTGGTTAAATTTTCAAATAGATCGGATTGCACGGCTTGAGCTTTTTCCATGCGCTCCAGCTCCGCCAGTCTGTCCTCCAGGGCGTCCAAAATCTGCATATGATCGCCGGAGAGCAGCTTGGTGGCAAATTCTTTTTCGATCAGCTGCAAAGTCTCGTCGAGATTCGCCGATTTACTTTTCAGCAATCCCAGATCGTTGAAATTTGCCCAATATTTCTCCCAGTCCGGCAATGCGCCTTTGCTCATTATATCCTCCTTCTCTCCTCTTGATGCATGCCGGGAATCAAGCTGCGTTCACGTACATCTGCGCCTGGCCGGCCGGAAAGTCAGCGCAAAATTCAGTCTGGACAATATCGCGAATGGCAGCGACGATCTTTTCTTTCCAGCCGAAAAGCTCGGACTTCCAGTTGTCCAGCTCAAAACTGAACAGCGTGCCATGTTCGTAATGATCGTAAATATCGCAATTTATATCATCCCACAGTTCGTCGATTTCTCTGCAGAGATCGTCATTATGAAACTCTAGATGTGCGTAAAATTCATCATAGGACATGTTATAGTCGTCATACAACGTCTCAAACGCCTCATTGACGTCCTCTATGACCTGTTCCATCAAATCGGCGGGATTTTCCAGCTCTTTCATGGCAAATATATTGTCAGAAAGAGAGGCAAATGCATCAAATTTCAATTCAGCACTCATCGTTCGTCCCTTCCTTAGAATTTTCTCAGCAAACCGCGCACCAGGCCGATGACGTGAAAATGCGGATAGTCCCGCTGCACGTAAATGGGCTGCATGGTCTGATTTTCCGGCTGCAACCGGATGCGGTCGTGTTCCTTGTAGAATCTTTTCACCGTGGCTTCGTCATCCAGCAGCGCGATGATGATGTCGCCATTCCGACAATTCTCGGTCTTTTGCACAACCAGAATATCGCCGTCGCGAATATCCGCGTCAATCATGCTCAGACCGCGCACGCGCAGCAGAAAAGAGTCTGCATGGCCCGCCCACTCTGAATCGATGAACAGGTCGCCCTCTTTTTCCTCGTACGCCAGCTGCGGCATGCCGGCCTGCACATGCCCGAGGATCGGCAGACTGCGAATGCGCTCGGCGGTCAGGTCATGCGGATCGACAATCCCCAACGAACGCGATTTACGGTCATCTTTGATGAGATGGCCTTTATCGCGCAGAATGTTCAACATCTTGTGAATGCCCGCTGTTGAAGATTGGCCGAACATCTCTGCCAACTCGCGTATGGTTGGCGGATAACCATTCTGCGATTGAAACTCGCGAATGGCATCCAACACTTGCTGCTGCTTGGTCGTCAATTCATTCATCATAGGTGAACATTTCATTAAAAGTGATCATCTGTTTACCTATTATAGCAATATTGTAAACATTTGTCAAGTATTATTTTTATTTTTTTGCTAACCTGGATTATTCCCAAACGCCTCACACAAATGCACTAAGGCACAAAGAAACATGAGGTTAGGAATGAGATATGCCTTTCTCTGCGTTCCTCAGCGAGCTCGGCGGTTCGCTTTTACCCATTCAAAATTTATAGGACCATTTTGGTTCTTGTCACGTTCAGCACAATTTTTTTTTGCGACTGGAGCTTCGCGCGAGGGGAGATTGGCGGGCATGCGTTGATCTAGTAATAGACGCGATAATTCTTCTTTTCAAACAGTCTGATGAGGAGAACTCCGGCGGCAAAACCGCCGACGTGCGCAAACCAGGCGACGCCGCTGCCGGCAGTGGAGAAAAAGGCGTTAAAGATCTGCAGCAAAAGCCAAAAGCCCAGTACGACAAAGGCCGGCAGATCAAGCCGCCGCCAGAGCCAGATGAACGGCAGCAGCGGCACGACGACGTGCACGCGTGCGCGCGGAAAACGAAGGATGTAGGCGCCCATGATGCCGCTGATCGCACCGCTGGCGCCGACCATGGGGAACTGCGAAACAGGATCAAAGATGAAATGACTCAAAAAGGCGATCAGACCGCAGAGGAGATAAAAGATGACAAAACGGCCGTGACCGCAGATGCCCTCTACATTATCGCCAAAAATCCAGAGATAAAGCATGTTGCCGGCGAGATGCATGAGGCCGCCGTGCATGAACATGGAGCTCAAGATGGTATAGAGATTCTGCCCGTGCACGATTAAATTCGGGACAGCGCCAAAATTGTACAAAAACTTTAGCTGATCATCCTGAGACAGGGTCAGTTGATAGATAAAGACGGCGACATTGATCGCAATGGTGACGATCGTGACGATCGGCAAGAGCCGACGGGGATTGTCATCTCGAATGGGTATCATATCAATCGATGAAAAATTTGTTCATCTTTCTCGCACTATTGCCGCAACGATCCTGCAGAATGATCTCCACCCGATGTTCACCTTTTGCCAGCGAATCTTCCGGCGTGTAAAAGATGGCCATCGCCTCAGGATCATACTCGGCAATGACCTTTTTGCCGTCCAGCCTGAGAAGTCGACTCGCCTCGCCGGCAATACCTGACAGTTCATCTTTAAAGGTCGAACGCAATTGCGGCGTGGCAGTCGAGAGATGGGCGCCCTCGGCGGGCGACAATGAAAAGATGATCGGCGGCTCGACATCGCGCACCAAAGCAAAAGTGCCAAAAGCGCTGACGCGAGCGGAAATGAGGCGCTCCGCACTCTTTCTGTCATTGTCGACGAATCGCATGCTGTCACCCGCTTTGATATAGATGCCGAGCTTGCCGGGCAAAGAATCATCTGGCGGGTAGACGAGCGAGATGACAGCACCCTGGTTGAGCGCGACATCGTGCGGCAAAATCCGGTAAAAGTTGCCCACCAGGTCATATGGACCGCTGACAGGCGGCGACACCTCTGTCCGGACAAAAAGATCTTTAAAGAGTGAGCTTTCTGTGAATTCAACTTTGCACAAGCCGTCTTCTGTCGCCACGGTTTTTCGCTGCCCGCGGAGCACGGTCGTGAAATCGATCCATTCACTCTGCTCGAGCGTATCACCGGCCGTCACATAGGTGATGGAAAGAGGCAATGGCCCCTGAGCGCAGCCGGAGAGCGGCCAGGCGCCTATATAAGAGTTAGACCTGGCGACCAGCGGTACGCTGTAAGTTTTGCCGGAACAGAGCCAACCGGAGACCAGCGGCATACCAGAGATCGGAATGTTCGCCGACAGCTGAATGCGAATGTAGCGATCGTAAAATTGCACCTGCATGTCGATGTCTCGCGGCGGCGCCTGAACGCTGTCAGCGACCAGCAGAGTGGGAAGCACGGGCCCGTATATCGTATCAGCCGGCAAGGCCGGCGGCGCCGGCTGCTGTTCGCCATCCACGACCAATCTGCCGGAGACGGTCGATCGATTGCCCCAAAAGTCCTGCACCGAAATCTTGAAGGTGTGCGCGCCGCCGACGAGCGGTGAAACGCCCGGCGGTATCTCGACGATCTCGCCGGCCAGAGAGCCCTCCCCCCCGCTCTTGACAAAATCCGCTACGCCGGCATAGACCTCTCGACTGCTATAGAACCATAGCTTGTTGCCAAAGTCGCGGAACAGATTGTAAATATAGCCATTCCCAAAAGCGCGCTGCCGGTAATCGCGGTCCAGATTAAAGTGATTGTTGAGATTGTAGCTGAATTTTTCATATTGCGCTGCAAACAGGAGCTGATCATCGATAAAGAGCTCATTTCGAAAAGTGCCGAATGAATTATCGACGCCATCCATTTGATCAAAGGTATCGACGCCGAATCCGATTCGCCCGGAAACGATGATGGCTGGACCCATTTCATATTGATTCGTCCCGACTGCGGTGGGCCAAAACAGTTTTGGCTTGCAATCGCCGTCCACGCTCGACAGAGCATCGAGCGGCTGCAGCAAAATTTTTGTGATGCGCGGCGCGATGGCGTCGAACACTTTATATCCTTTTAAAAGCGGATTAATGGGATTCGACGCCGCATCGCGCATCTCAAAGTGCAGGTGCGGATAACCGACGCCGCTGTCGCCGGACAGTGCGATGACGTCACCCTGCTTGACCGGAAAACGCGCGCTGTCGGGATAGAGCTGAACGTCATAGCTGTTGTTTTTTTTCTGCTCCGATTTAACATACGCCGCAATGTCGTCGCTGAATTTATCGAGATGGCCGTAGACGACGATTTCGCCCGTATCCAGGGTGAGATAGAGAGCGCGACCATAGCCAAAGGGCGAGACGAGAATGCGCGATATATTTCCGTCGCGGATGGCATAGATCGGAAATCCGGTCATGCCCCAGGTCTTGACATCCACGCCGGCATGAAAGCGATTGCCGCGCGATTCCGCAAACGACGAGGTGAACAGCTGACTGGCATCCGTCGGCCAGATATAGTCCAGCTCTGCCGCTGTGGCCTGTGCGAAGAGGTGGAAGAGAAAGATGATGATGAGAATAGATCGATTCATAGGCTATTTTCTGCTGATAGAGTTCAAGATTTCTGCCAATTGCTTTGTCTGAGCGATCCGATTGAACTGGTTGACATAATCCTGATCAATGCGAATGGCGCTCCAATCAACGCCCAGAAATTCCCGCAGACCGGCACAGATGCGCTCCGGTCGCATGGAATCAACGACCTTAGCCAGGCCGTACGACGCCAAAAGCTGATTTGTGCAGGCGCTGTTGCTGATGGCCAAGATCGGCTTTTGCGCGCCAATGTACTCGAATGTTTTGCCGGGAATGAACGTATCGGTCGGACGCGCATGCGCGATCAATAGCAGCGCAGCCGCGTTTTGCACAAAT
>RQOI01000412.1 GCA_003854995.1 Candidatus Zhuqueibacterota bacterium | reverse complement strand
TTGGGCTGCATTTTATGTTTCAACAAATGAAACCAAACGAAAAAGAGAGCCGGGAAATCGCATCATGCCAGGTAAACTGATTTATATCACCCAAAATGATATGAGAAAATTGCAGCATTTGCTCGTGGAGGCGAGGGCTTTGCTTCTGGAGGATGAAAAGTATTTATCTGACTTGGAGTTTGAACTGGCGAGAGCAAAGGTGGTGAAATCAAATGGCGTCCCTGCGGATGTCATTACGATGAATTCGCAAGTTCGACTTGAAGACGCCACGACGCAAGAGGAAATGGTCTGTTGGCTGGTTTATCCGGATTACGCCAATGACGAGCACGGCAAAATTTCAATCCTGTCGCCAACCGGCACAGCGTTGATTGGCTGCAAAGTTGGCGATCTCATTGAACCGGACGCCGCAGCGGGAGTGCCGACCTTAAGAGTGGAAGAGATTTTGTATCAACCGGAAGCGGATGGCAAGTATCACTTGTAGACGAAAAGCCTATTGTGAAGGAGATGGAGGATGTCAAGGCAATCGATCATCCTCTCTCAGATCAACAAGGCCAGCCGAATGTCCCCATGCAGGGCTCGGTACGTGGCTTTGGCATCCTCTTCAGAGAGTCTGATCTTTATCCACAGCGGATGCGCTGGTGTGCGGAGATGGGCCAGCGCTTTGATTCTTTCTGTCAATGCATAGAACGAGCAGCGGAGCTGGTAGACCAGGCGCTTCAGTGTGCCTGCAAGGGATGGGGAGGTCGTCTGGCTGATATCGATGATCAGATTCGCGCTGAAATAGAGCCGGCAATAGACATCCGGCTTTTCCAGTTTGATCTTTTGAGCCATGCGCTCGGCTTCGATTGTATCTTTAGGGGCATGGATGACCTTGATCGGAATTTTTCTGATCGTGGCAAAATCGCGCTGCAATGAAAAAGGCGTCGAATTCGTCTTGTATAAAAGTCGATGCGAGCGGATGCAATCAAACAGTCTGCTGTGCTGAAATCCGGCAATCCTGCACTGGCGAACGGGCACGCCCTTTATGTACAGGCAAAACAGACTGTCCCGCAAATTCAATGACAGACTGAACGTATCTCTTCTGGCTGTCTCGAGCAGCGCCTGATAATAAGATTTCTCCCCCCGCAACGAGTCGATGCGTTGGATGAATGGCTGCGCGCTGTTTTGTGCGCTGGAATCTACGGCCGTCTCTGCTGCTTTTGGCGGACGCGGCTCTTCGGATTTACATAGATGCGTTTTCGCCGTGTGAACGGGCGCGACGATGAAGAGCAGGATCACCACCAGTCCGGGTAGAAATGCAGCGAGGAGAAAGAAAGCGCGCGCGCGCCGCGATCTGTTGATCTGGGCAAAGGAACGACCGACGAAACCGGAAAAAGTTTTGTACGTCGATTTTAAATCAATCTTCATCGGAATGCTGCCTCAATAGATAAATACTTTTGCGCCAATGCCGAGCTTGAGATAGACCGCTTTCAGATCGTCATCTCCCAGGCGGATGCAGCCATGCGTCACCGGCATGCCGAGCATGCGCTGATACAGGGTGCCGTGAATCAGATAGCCGTCTCCCAAATAGAGTCCATATTCGCCCAGCGCGCCAAAGTCAAATCGCTCTTCTGCTGCGGGCGCCGGCACGGCTTTGCCTTCTTCGATGAAGGCCCAGTCCGGTTTCCGCCAGATGGGTGATTTTTGCTTGTCCTTGATTCGCAAGACGCCGGTCGGCGTTCGAAAGATCCAGCGTCGGTCATCCGAGGTCTTTAACAGGACATTGCTGCCGGTCGAGCAGACGCCCTGGCGAATCACTTTTTTGCCTTGCATCAAGCGGAACTGGTTGTCCGAAGAGCTGACGATCAGGAATGGTGACGACGGCGTCAGCCGGTCGCTCCGGCGTCGCAGCTGCGCGACCTCTCTTTGCAGCTGCGCCTGTTCCTTTTTCAGTGCGCCGATATCCGCAGGCAGAGAGTCAGTTGTTCGCTGTTTTGCGCTAAAGAGTGAAAATGCCAGTTCGCGCACATGCGGGGCAAAAGCGCAGAGGATGACGGCGAAAAAGATGCCGGCTATGCATCCGAGTCGCACGTCGCCCCAGGATTCTGCTTTCGAAGCAGCCGCTGCGTCAATTTTGAGCACAGGATCGGTCTTTTTTTGCTCTGGCTTGCTCTTGTTCGAAGCAGATTCCTGACTGTTGCTGAACCTCTGTCTTTTCATCATCACCCTTTGTCAAATGAACGCAGAATCATTGGCTGTGCATGATTCCGACGATGGTCACGGGCGTGCCAATTTGCGCGAGATCAAACAGCTCGTCCATGTCTTCATTTTTAAGCGCAATGCACCCTTGCGTCCAATTCGCGCCCTTGCCTCCTTCTCCATGGATCTCTATCAACCCGCCGATGGCAGCGTCTTTTGCGATGAGGCCGGCTCTCTTCGCTTCCTGGAATTTGATAATGTCCTTCTCATTCGGATAGTTGATCTCAAGAGCTTTATAATAGCTGGTGCTTGCCGGCCCTTTTTTTATCGTGACAAAATATTGTCCTTCCGGCGTTGTCTCGTCGCCTCTCTGTCTTTTATGACCGATCCATTCGGATCCGAATTCGGCGGCATACTCCTTTATCACCTTACCTGCAGCATAGAGCAGGCATCTGGATTTCATTTTTTCAACAATGATAGCCACCTGGGCGTATTGGCGCGACCATTCGATGGTCTCATGCGTCCATTGTTGCCATTCGGGCAGATTGGCTATGTAACTGTCAAACTTTTCTCGGGCCGCTTTCTCCACCTGTCCCAGCAGTATCTCGCCGGCATGGATTTTCTCCACCGCCGCCAAATAGTCCTGGCGCTTGAACGCTTCCTGACCTTGCAGGATCATCAGCTCTCCCCGGACAAATTTTTTCCGATCAGCGCCTTGTATGGAAATGCGCTCCATGTCAGCGCGGACTTGCGTGACATATTGCGGCAAGAAATCCAGTTTATTGGCTGCCGTGCGCGACAGGGAGTCTTGTCGCATTTTGGCTATGCGCATGGCTTTTTCAGCGCTTTCGGCGGCGATGCAGATGAGAGAGTCAGTTCGGCTAAAGTTCCTTTGCATGCCGATTTTGCTGTTTTGTCGCTGCCATTCCGCATAAGCGATCTCCCAGGTGTGCACAGCGGACTCGTAATATTCCGGCGCATAGCGGGGCGCTTTTTCCTGCCGGGCGGCGACGATTGCATCTTGATACTGCTCGATCATCTTCAAGGGCGGCTGCGGGGATAAAAGTGAAATGAAGCAGTAAACGATGAGAAGAGCGGCTATTATCATAGCGTAAACGAGGAGCTTTGTCTTTTTTAAGTATGCATCCATAGAGTGCGGTTGAATTAAGATAAAAAAATAACCTCAACCAGTAGACCTAAAATAGGGTCATCTGGCTGAGGTTATTCAGATTGCTGCCTGATATAAAGACTTGACTCAGCGCTCACTTGGCTTTTTTATCGATCGCCTGTTGCAGCTCATTTTTGAGGGAGGCTATTTTGGCCAGCGTCGCATTCAGCTGATCCTGAGCTGCCGCCCAATCGCCTTTTTCAACCACAGCACTGACTTCCGCCAATGAAGTTTCACAGGCCGCCAGCTCACCCTGGATGGCTTGCACGGCTGCCTTGCCTTCTTTGCCCCTGGGTGCAATTGAAATGAGTTTCTTGGCAGCAGCCATTTCGGTCTGTACGTTGACGAGCAGCGTGTCGACCTTGGCCTTGACTTCTACCTTTTTCGCTTCCACCTGCGGCATCAATTCGTTCAGCGTGGCCGTGGCTGATGCCAGAAGCGCATTTGCTTTCGAATAGTTGCGCGAAAGGGCGGATTTGGAATTTTGCGTTTCGATCTCTGTCAGTGCCGCGCTCAGGGAATCGTAAGCGGCATTATACTCATCGGCAAAATAGCGATCCACTTCCGCTGTCTTTGCTGCTTCCAACGTCGCTTTTGCGGCGTCCACTGCCTGTTGCGGCGCCTTGGCACACCCGAACATCATGACAACTACCAAGCCCAATACGACAAGTCCAAGCTTGACTTTCATTTTGACCTCCAACATTAGTGCCGGACAGGTTCCCACCTCAGGGATGTCAAACGAGTAATGAATTGCGTTTTTCCCGCTCGCTAATTAAAAGTGAGGTGCAGAAAGACCCGTCCATATTTTTCATCATTTCATATAATTTACAAAATTATTTTCATTTTCGCCACTATATTTTTGTATTTTATG
>RQOI01000411.1 GCA_003854995.1 Candidatus Zhuqueibacterota bacterium | reverse complement strand
CCATTGAGAAAGGGTTCGCGCGTCATACGATCCGCGCGGTTGGCCCACATCAACTGGACAAAACCATCGCCGGCGATCGCCTGCAGGCTCGGCATTTTCGGCGGTTGGGCAAAACGGTAGTCCTTCTCATAGATGACCTGCACGGTCTTTTTGAGCGTGAACAGGGCAGGCGCTGAGTGCGATGGAGAATTCAGTCCCGCCAGGTCATCGTATGAATGCAGCTGGGCGATGGAAATGAACTCTGTGTTGCCCTGATAGAGAGGGAAAATCGCGGTCGAAAAGAGCTCGAAGAGGTTGGAAATATCGGTTGCGCCTGACTCCAATGAATCGAGCAGGGTCATTCGCTGCCACATGGACCTGTCGTTTCGGAACCAGCCGGTGTAAGGCTCCACGTGTGGCACCGCTTCGGTATATAACAGTGTCGTCAGACCGAGCATATCTGTTTCGGAGACATCGGTCCAGCCAAAGTTGGGTTCAGCATATCCTTCGCGCAAATCAGGGCGGTGATTGCACTCGGTGCCGTCAATATCCGGTCCGTCATAGTTTTCTTCACCCGGCGCCACGCCATCGAGCCCCACATCATCGCCGGCAAATTCATCCGGCTGATAGATGCCGTCACCGTTCGAATCTTCACCGTCCGACCAGTCCTGGTCTTCATCGCCCGAATAGTGGTCTTTCAGATCTTCTTCTTTCATGCCATAAAAATACAAAAAGGCGGCCAAGTCAGTGATGCCATCGTAAGGTCCGATCAATGCCCCGGCTTCATTGTCACGGCGCTCATCGATCAGGCCGTCGCGATCGTTATCTTTCAGATCGTTGTAAATGCCGGGACTTTCGAGATAGGCGTAACCGGCCGTACCCGTGACATAACCGTCCTCGCCCACACCATCGGTGTCCCACTGATAAGACATGTTCCCTTCCAGGTAAAAACTGCCGTCCTCGCCGGCGTTCTCGCCGCCGATATCATTATCCAGCCAGGCGCCAAAGGCCATGAAGGGAAGGTCGTAATCAGATATATTCGCGACAGTATATTCGGAAAAAATACAGTCTTGCGCCATGGGATTGTTCCACTGGAAGACGCGCTGCTTGACGCGTACACCCATGCCACCCCACGGCTCGCCCTTTTGCACCGTGACGCTCGGATCAATGTCGCCGATTTTCACACCGGGCCGCGGATAGTATTTTATTCGGTCATCAGAACCCAGGTATTCCAAATCCTGCGCGTCATTGGCGACAAAGTAGGCTTCCAGATCCGCGTAAATTTGGCCGCGACCAAAGCGTCCATCCCATTCGCCGGGCCAGTGCGTCTCGCGACCGGTGTAGAGCCAGCCTTGCGGCGGCCACGATTCCGGATAGTTGCTCATGGCCGGCGTCTCACTCAGGTTGTTCATGTACCCGGGCGCCGGATGAAAACCCCATTCGATCTGACCGGTAGGATCGCGATCCATTTCTTCGCGATAGTTGGTTTGACAATAGAATAACGTATCGATTAATCCCTGCATGGACATCGAGCGAATCAGCAGGGTGTCCGTCACCGGTATCGAATCCTGGGTGATGAACACCGGTGCAGTGACCAGCAACCCGAGGCCATCATGCATGACGTTGCCGCCAACGCCACGCGGCCAGCGAACCGCATCTTTGCGGGGATAATCGCCCAACTCTGTATTATTCTTAATCATGAGCTGGACGCGGTTGCCGACCATAAATCCCTCGCGTTCAAGGTAGGGATCGCCGGCGCCATCTTCCGGACCGTCATAGATCCGGCCCTGGGCGAGCGTGTCTGTATATTGCAGGAATAGCAAGCCAATACACAGTATGACAAGAAATACTCTATTCATTTTCAATTTCCTTTCCATTTTCATCGCGGCTCATCACATTCGAAATCGCATTAAAATGACAGGTTGTCTCAGAAAAAGAGACCGACGCCGAGTTTAACCAAGCGCGGCGAGGACCAGTTTGATGGACTATAGATGCTCTGTTCATAGGTGCTAAAGTCGCTCCAATAGCCGAGACGATCCTGTGGACGAATGATCGCCTGGTTTGTCCGGCCGGTGTTCGAGTTCACATTATCTTCATTCAGTCGATCAAACAGGTTATAGACATAAAGGGTGAAACGCAGGCTATAGCGCTGGCGCAAGGGCAGGTCGTAATTCGCCTTCAAATCAATGGAATAATGGAACGGTTTATGACTATTGTTTGGATAGAGATTGACGCGATTGAGCGGATTTTGATCAATGGGAGACCAGGTGAAAGCTGAGCCGCTGCCCATCCAGCCGGTCATGGTGGCGCCCCATCTGTCCTTGTTATAGCCCAAGGTCATATTGGCGGTGTGCCGCTGATCCCAGCTCATCGGAATGAGCGTCGGGATCGGATCCTGACTGTTGCCGGCGCGATTGAAAGTGAACTGCGGATTATCGGCATTGCCGCGCGTGTATTGCAGCGTATAGTTGAGCTCGGCAAAAAAGCTCTCGACATGCGCCTTGTACTTCAACTCCAGACCGCGGGCATTGCCATAGTCTTTATTGCCGTAGAGGCCGTAACGCAGCGCATTATAGGTCGTTTGAATATTGACGGTCGACAGGTTATAGATGTCCTTGTACCACAAGGCCACTTCCAGATCCATCCATCGATTGAGCATCTGCCACAGACCAATTTCATAGTTCACCGTCATCTCCGGTTCGACCTGCGGATTGCCGAGCGTGCTGGAATAGTTGGTGGGTGACAGCACGTATGAATTGTTTTGATACATGGTGCTGTGCGGCGGATATTGGTAAAAATGGCCATAGCTGAATCTCAACAACGCGGCTTCACCCAGCTGATAGGACAAACCCAGTCGCGGCGCCACGTTGATCTTGGCGTCGGCAGCGGGATATTGCGAAATCCATTCCGGTGTATCTTCCTTTTGCAGCAGGTTGTTGGGATTGCGATAGTTTGTCGGATAGATCGTCTTGGGATCAAAATACTCGGCGCGAACGCCAAGCTCGACGACCATGGCGTCAAACTCCATTTTATCGGTGAGCCAGGCGGACGCCTGCACCGGCTTCTTGATATAGACATCCGAGTAGACGGAAGAGTCCGGCATTATTTCCGGCGCATAGAGAAAAGCCGAGGCCTGGGTGTTACGGTAGGCATTCAAGATGCTGTACGATGCCTGATTGTATTCGAACCGGAAAGCTTCAGCACCAAAATCCAGACTGTGGTTGTTGGTCGCTTGCCAGGTCAAATCCAGGCGGCCCAGCGTCTTGGTGGTGGAATTGGTATAATGGCCCTTGTCCTGCCCACCGGTTATAAAGCCGGTGAAGCTCTCATTGGCGGCATAGCGATCATGCAGATAACGCGAATCGAATGGATCTGCATAGAGATAGCTGCCGGTCTTGCTGTCCGTGTAAGAAAATTTGAGTTCATAAAAAAGTCGCTGTCCCAAAACATGGTTCAGCTGCAGGGTCAACATGTCCGTTTTGTCGTGCCATCTCGATCGACCATCTGGCTTGTACATTCGGCTGTGGCTGTAGCCCTGGCCCTGACCGTCGTTGAGCAGATACATCAAGGAGGCCTTGATATTCTGCATGCGATAGGTCAGTTTGCCGTTCAAATTGATGCTCTCCGACCAGCTCATGGGAACATAGGTGCTGTCGCCACTGTGCTCGTTCAACAGATATTCGCCGGTAACCGGATCGAAAAACGTCGGATCGAGAAACCGACTATAGTCGGGCTCGTCGGTGATATTGAAACGTCGGATGCCGTTGAGGTAGCCGTCATTATCCTGCACACGGCCGCTGACAAAAAAGCTGAGCCTGTTTCGGATGATGGGCCCTTCGAACATGAACTTGTAGTCTTCGTTGCGATCCAGCTCACTCGCTTTCAACCCGATATAAACATCATTATGCTGCGTCAAATAGTTGCCGAGATAGCCTTCAATTTTGCCGCTAAAGCGGTCGCCGCCCTCTTTGGTGACCATGTTGACGACGCCGCTCATCGCTTCGCCGTATTTGGCGCTGAAGGTGCCAGTGATCACCTCGACTTCCTGCACCGCATCCGGATCAACGCTGATCATCGAGCCGCGGTCCAGACCGCTCTGCACCGAGACGCCGTCGATCATCACGTTTGTCTCATTGCTGCGGCCGCCGCGAAAGTGCCCTTGCACGACGCCTGGCTGCAAAGCGACGACGGCGCTGGTGCTCTCCATCGGCAAGATATCCATCTCTTCGGAAGTGACATTTCGGATGGAGCTCGTCTGATCTTTTTTCACCGTGACGCGATCAGCCGTGACCACCACTTCTTCGCCCAGATCCAGCGTCGTGGCGGCCAGGGTGATATCAATGGGCGTCGTGCGATTTACCGACACCGAAACGCCTTCGACAACTTTGGTCGTGTAACCGATGAGCATGAATTTCATGTTATACTTGCCGGGCGGAATATTGAGGATGAAAAATGAGCCATCAACATCCGAAGCAGCGCCGAGGTATGTGCCGTCAAGGACCACATTGACGCCGATGAGCGCCTCACCGGTGGCCGCGTCCTTGATTTTACCTGTAATCTTCCCGGTCGTTTGCGCAAAAAGGGTCATGGACAAACTCAACAGGAACACAATACTGAAGACAATTCTTCTCATAATGCAATCCTTTCCTTGCATAAAATTAAAAGACTTTGCTCGTGAAACCATGCAACCATCATCTCAGAAAAGAATCTCAAAAACAGTCTGTAAAGCAAAATCCATATCATACTTTCTATCATTCGTCTACTAGTCCTGATGTGAAAAAGATCGCTGGATTATTCATCAGAATGAAGGGCTTTTTCCGGCGGGACCCATACGTCCAACACGCAAAGGCATAGCTCCAAAATGTTAATTGATGATCATTTAATAGTGGTCAAAGTATTGCTTTTTTCTTTTCATGTCAAGTCATTTTTCCAAGCCTCATATCACAACCATGATTTAGTTTATTGACTTATCGCATGTCGTCGATTATATTATACTATTGCGGCAAGAGATTCCGAAACTCACGGCAGCATTTGCAAGGTCGAAAAATCGATTATTTGCCATAGAGGGTTAATGGGAGAATTTGGATTAGTACAAAAGGAGGTTGCCATGAAAAGCATTTCTGGCGCAGGGTTGATTCTGTCGGCGCTCGGCATCCTGCTGAGCGGATGCAGTCGGATCGAAATCGAAAAGCCTGCGGGGGGAGAAAATGTCATCACCACGCCGTACACCCTGGTCGTCCAACACACCGGCTGCGGCACGATCAATGCCGAGACCTTTGCCGCCTGGCTCGACAAGGGTAGCGACATGGCGCAGGAGATCACCGGCGCTTTCAGCTATTCCCAGGACAGATGGACCGCTTCTGCCTATGATCT
>RQOI01000410.1 GCA_003854995.1 Candidatus Zhuqueibacterota bacterium | reverse complement strand
ATTCGGCAAAATCCTTTGGTTTGTTGCGGCATTGTCTAAAGAATCCTTTCGAGAAGCTTTCGTCGAGATTTGAGAAACCTTATTTTTGTCTTTTCGACCATAATAGCCCGGACATCCAGCAATCACCACTACCTTATTACCTTATTGCCTTATTTGAGGTGAAAATCGAAAGCAAATATTTTGTGCACTCGCGCAAAACTGCAGAGGAATCAAGCGCGAAAGTTTTTTTTCGTGATCCTTTGTGTTTTTGTGGTTTCGTGTTGATTTTTTATTCAATTTTACCCGTAACTGACGTTGTGCATAGGCGAAACTTTTTCGCTTGCACTTTTATACCTTTTTCTCTAATATAAATTATCTAGAGAGCAATTTGGAGGAGCGGAACCATGAACAACCGCACGATTATTTTTGCCATGACCCTCGTCCTGGGAATTTGCACAGCGTCCGCTTTGGCGCAAAATCGGAATGTCTATGGCGAATCCCTGGTCAAAAAGAGCATGATCGACGTTCATGCCGGATATCTTTATCCGCGCGACGTGCAAGAAGGCATGCTGTTTGGCGCTGCGGTCATTTCAACATTCGATGATGCCGTTGATATCGGCTTTGGCCTGGACATTTTTCAGAAATCCTATTCCGAACAAGTTGAAATGGCGACCGAACAAATTGGAGACACCCAGACGACGACGGTCGCCACGCGCTTGGACTATAAGCGCACGGTCCTGCCGTTGTACGCCTCGCTGAAGATAAAGATGCCCGGCCTGATCTCGAGAAGAACTGACAGCGTCATCTTTGGTTATTTTGTGCGCGCGAGTCTCACCTACCAATTCCTGTTCAGTGAAGAAAAAAACTATGAATTGAACAAAAGCGAAAATCGTAAATACAAAGGATTTGGCTGGCAAGGCGGCGTCGGCCTCTATTATCGCGTCGGCGACCGTTCGACATTGATCGGTGAAGCGATCTATAACAACTGCTCCGTGAATCGCAACATCACAAAGGAGACCGATGCCTTGCCGCAAACTGAGAGGGTCGATCTGTCCGGCCTGGGATTGCGCCTGGGAGTGGAATTGGATATCCGTTGAGCATGCGCTATCCAGAACGAACATATCCGTTTGCTTTTGGCGGCGGCCTGGCGCCAATTGTCAGAAATTTGATCCTCGCCAATGCAGCGATCTGGATCCTGCAACAATTCACGAAATCGCAGATGATGGAATTATTTGCCCTCCATCCTCTTGCTGTTGTCAATGATTTCACCTTATGGCAGCTCTTCACCTACATGTTCTTGCACGGCAGTTTTTTTCACCTCTTTTTCAATATGTTTGTCCTGTTCATGTTTGGCAGTGAGGTTGCGCGGATATTGGGTGCGAGAGGCTTTTTGCGCTACTATGTGATGACCGGCATGAGCGGCGGCATTGTGCAATTGATCGCCAACTGGGGGACGCCGAGCGTCATTCTGGGCGCTTCTGCAGCGGTTTACGGCGTGCTGGTGGCGTTCGCGTTATTCTTCCCCAACCGGATAGTGACATTGCTGCTATTCTTCGTCTTGCCGGTACAACTCAGAGCCAAGACGCTGGTCGCCATATCCATCGGCATTTCTCTCATCCTTGGCCTGCAGAGTGAATTTTTTGGCACGACGGACCACGTCGCGCACTTTGCCCATCTTGGCGGCGCATTTGCCGGACTGGTTCTCTTGCGCGGGCACAGCTTTTTCGAACGCATGTTGAAGAGAATTGCCGATGAACAGCTCAAAAAAAGGCAAATGCAGGAAAAACGTCGTCAGGCCAGCATACAGCAGAAGCGTAAAGATATCGATACAATTCTCGACCGCATCAATGAGATTGGCTATGAAAACATATCGGAAGCGGAGAGAAATTTTTTAAAAGAGGCGAGTGAATTTCTGTCAAAAGAGGAAAAGATTAAACCGTAGATGCAGCGAGCAAAATATTTTTTCAATTTTTTCTATATCATTCTGTCTCTCCTTTTCCCCCTTGCTGGACGAGAAATCCAACTTCAAGACAAGCTCAGTCGTGCCACGGTCGGCACGCTATACTCTGTTGAGATAGGTGTGCATTCTTTCATCCCAATAGAGAAATTCGCACAAGCCCTGTCCATTCCAATCGAACAGAACATCCATTTAAAGACCGTTAGCCTGAACGTCAAAGAAAATCGCATCACTTTCATAGCCTACACGCCGTTCGTCAGATTCAACAATCTTGAATACCAAATGTCAACCGAGGTTCGCTTCCCGAATCTAGAGTTCTATGTCCCCCTGGCCGATTTTGTGGACGGCCTGAACAAATCCGGCATCATCGCAATCGAATATGATGAGACCAACTACATCCTCTATGTGATGACGAGGCCGCCGAATATCGTCCGTTTATCGACGCAATGCAAAAACGATACAACCCGGCTCATTTTGCATACCACCCATCCATTTAAAGACAGCGATATTTCAACTCGCGCCGAAAAGGACTGGCTCTATATCAACATCAATGACGGCGTCATCGATATCAATGATGACGTGAGCTCTGAGCAGATCCCGCAGGTTTTTGAATTTGTGCCGTTGCAAGTTGCACAGGATCAGGCCAGAGTGTCGCTGCATCTCGCTCCAAACGTCTCACTTTTGCATGTTCACTGCAATGAGGGGGCCTTTGAAATTGTCATAACGATGCGGGCCGCAGCAGCAGCGCCATCTGCCGCATTGACCTTTTTGGAAAAGGAGAGAGAGAAATGGAAGATAGACACCATCATCATCGATCCCGGACATGGCGGCCGAGATCCCGGATGCGTCGGGCCCAGCTCTATATTTGAAAAAAACATCACCCTGGCCGTTGCCAAAGCGACGCGGCAAGAGATAGAGAGGCGAATGGATGTCAACGTCATGCTGACGCGTGACAGCGATTCATTTGCCGCACTGAAAAGTCGCACAAAAAAGGCGAACGAAGCGGGCGGCAAACTCTTCATCAGCATTCATGTCGATGCCAATCGAGTGAAGAGTCTTCGGGGGCACACGGTTTATTTTCTAGGTCCGGCAAAGACGGACGATGCGCGCGATGTCGCGCAGTTTGAAAACTCTGTCATTCAGTTTGAGGATTCCCAGAACGACTATGCCAGTCTGTCGGATGCCTCCTTCATTCTGGCCGCAAACGCGCAGAATTCATACAATAAGGAGAGTCAGGATTTTGCGGCCATGGTTGATCAGGAGATCAAATCGCAGTGCGGATCAAGAAGTCATGGCGTTCGGCAGGCGGGATTTTATGTGCTCTACGGCGCGTCAATGCCCAACATTCTCATTGAGACCGGTTTCATGACGAACAGCCAGGATCGCGCGAATCTGAACAGCCCGTCCTATCAAAAGGCGCTCGCCAAAGCGATCACCAACGGCATCATCAGGTTCAAGGATCGTTACGAAAGCACCACTTTTTAGGCGTGCGACTGACAGGCGGCGCCCTGTCTGGTCCCCCGTTTTGCGAATTCAGCGTCTATAGCGCCGAGAACTCTGGACTTGTTCGCACACCATTGCGGTTCAACCAGGATATTTTTCCGCGATTCAGCAGTGAGGCGCTGTATCACCATATGGGGCGGCAGTTGTTCGACAAAATCAACGGCCAGCGATACATAGTCAGCCATAGCCAAAGGCTGAATTTCGCCTCTGCGATACATAGAATCGAGGGGAGTTTCCCGCAAGATCAATAACGGATGAATTTTCACCTCATCGATTCCGCTCGACGCCACTCGTCCCGCTGTTGTTATGATCTCGTCTCTCGACTCCCCTGGCAACCCTATGATGACATGGCTGCATATTCTCACATTAATTTTTTGCAGTGCGGCCACCGCGCGCTCATAATCCGCAAAAGTGTGTCCCCGATGGATTTTTGCCAGCGTCGCGTCGTGCGAGGACTGCAGTCCCAATTCCACCCACACATCGCAGCGATCGGTGAGAGACCGGATCAATTCAATCACGTTGGCGGGCAGGCAATCCGGTCTGGTTGAAATAGCAATGCCCACCACATCGTCGAATGCGAGGGCTTGTTCATAGAGGGCTGCCAGCTGCGTCACAGGCGCGAACGTATTGGTGCTCGACTGAAAATAAGCCAGGAATTTTCGAATGCCCCGCTTTTGTCGTGCCAAGGCAATGCCTTCCTGCATCTGCTGGCGTATGCTCATCTGCCTGCGCGCTCCCATAGCGGAAAAGCTATCGTTGCGGCAGAAAATGCATCCCTCTTTGCCGTCCTGAGTGCGATTCGGGCACGACAAGCCGGCATCCAGGCTGATTTTCCACACGTTCTGCCCGTACTTTAGCCGCATAAAGTCGGAAAATTTATTATAAAAGCTCTGCATTTGCGCCAAACAAAAAAAGCCTCCCGGAATATACCGGGAGGCTCTCATTTAAATCCTGGCGACGTCCTACTCTCCCGCACAGTCTCCCATGCAGTACCATCGGCGCTGGAGGGCT
>RQOI01000044.1 GCA_003854995.1 Candidatus Zhuqueibacterota bacterium | reverse complement strand
GGCTACGACGCCACGCTGCACGGAGATGCGAGCTATGCCGAAAACGCGGCAAAAGGGAGCCACAGTGTGCTGCTGAACGGGTCACCAGATTATGTTCTCGTCGGGCCGCTAGACTTCGGCGATGAATTTACGATCTGCGCCTGGGCTTTTCTCGAAGTGGGAACGACCAATATTCAGACGATCATCGGCAACGCCATGGGCGGCAGCACGGTCGATGGCTTTAAATTGTTCATCAACAACTGGGAGACCAACAACAAGTGCATCCTCATCGAGACATCCGACGGCGTGACGCGCCTGGATGCCTCGAGTCCGGAGAACACCTTCGAGGAGGGATTCTGGAATCACGTGGCCGTGACCATGGATCGCATCAACGGCGCCGCGCATATCTATTATAACGGCGAGGACGTGACGCTAAACGGCGCTATTGTGCCGAATCTCCAGGTCACGCAAAGCGTCACTATCGGTTCCATGGCGGGCCCGGAATGGTTCTGGACCGGCATGATCGATGATGTGCGCATCTATCAGGGCTTGTTGACGGTTGATGAGATCAATGAGGTCATGAATGGTACTGAAACGGGCATCAGACAAAGACGGGCGGAGAAGCAGGACTATCGGCTGCACAATTTCCCCAATCCCTTCAATCCGACGACCACTATTTCATTCACCGTCCTGCGCAGCCAGCCGATCGAGCTCGAAATTGTCAATAGCCGAGGTGAAAAGATCCGCACGATTCTCAATGAGGAAAAAGCGCCGGGACAATACAGCATTCTGTGGGATGGTCTGGATGATGCGGGGAGACCGGTGAGCAGCGGCGTCTATTTTGCGAAAATAAGAGGCGATGATTTTTCCCAGCGACACAAGATGCTTCTCGTGCGATGATATTTTCCTGGCACCTCGCAGGTGCCAGGCAAATCGATTTTTGTGCCAGGGAAATCTACAGCAGAATTTCCCAGGCACCTGGAAGGTGCCTGGCAAAGGGGGGTGCATCAGCCGTTCTGAATCACCCAGTCGATGAGGAATAGAGCGGCCGGCAGGTTTTCCTCAAAGGTGGGCTGGATGTCGCTCTCGGGCAGGACAAATCCCGGATAGCTGCTGCGCGGTCGCAGCTCGATGGTGAAGGC
>RQOI01000409.1 GCA_003854995.1 Candidatus Zhuqueibacterota bacterium | reverse complement strand
TCGCTATTCTGATCTGCCCGCCGGCCGTTGTGGTGGGTGCAGTCGGTGCGATTGTTATGTTTCTGCGGAATCGCCGTCATTCAACTCCGGGGCGAAACAAGGCCGCCTGATCTGCGCGCAGAGCGGCGCATTTATAGAGTTATCGCATGGAGATGTTGAAATGAAGGCTAACCTTTTTCTGTTTCTTCTCGTTCCATTTCTTGTTTCGAGCTCCTTCGCTCAACTCTGGTACACCACTCGCGGCCTGGCAAATCAGGACGAAAGAGCCTGGGGTGCAGATGTCGACAGTACAGGAAATGTTTACTGGGCTGTGGAAGAAAAGGATAAATGGCCGCACTGGTATTTCAATATTTTGCTCTTCAAGATCGACTCTGACGGACGACAAATCTGGCAAAGCGATTCCTGGGGCGAATCTTTTAATGACATTGCTTTTGTCACGCACGTTAAAGGATCAAATGTCTATCTGGGAGGACGATTGGACTCTACAGCTGCACTAGATGGAAGCGGAGGCAATGCGCTTGTTTTGTGCTGTGATGCAAGTAATGGCAATTACAACTGGCACTATGTCTGGGATCAGGGCTTTGGCTATGAGGAGATCGACGGGCTCATTGTTCAGGATGATGGAATATATCTCTCTGGCTGGTCAAAAGGGCGGACTTTCGATCTGGATTTCCTCGTGCAGAAAATAGGCGCGCGCGGTCAACTCATCTGGTCGAACACCTGGGATTATGATAATCGCGGCAAATTTGATGGCGCCAATGGACACCTTGCGATGGATGCCAGGTTCCTCTATGCGGCAGGCCATGTCAATAGAACGAACATTGCCTCGCTTGATGGAGACGGCGCTCTTGTTTGCTTCAGCCGAACAAACGGCGCCTATCAATGGCACGTCACCTGGGGAGGTGCTCTCTACGACGATGCTCTTGGGCTCACCATGAGCTCCGACTCTATGCTTTACGTTGTCGGGTGCACAGGAAGCTTTGCAAAAGGATCACAAATTTATCTGAACAAGTATTCCCGCACCGGACAGTTATTCTGGAGCCGTTTGTGGGGCGGCAACAATGCAGAAGATGCGCGCGCTCTGGTTGCAGACGGCGACAGTATGATCTATGTGGCAGGGGCAACTTCCAGCTATGGTCACGTTAATGGCGACTATGACATCTTTGTTTTGAAATATGACTCTGC
>RQOI01000408.1 GCA_003854995.1 Candidatus Zhuqueibacterota bacterium | reverse complement strand
TACGCCGCGCTCATTGGAACCAGAGTCATGGCGCCGGAATCCTTTCAGTTTCGGCGTACCATGTCTGATCCGATACTCAATGACCCTATCGCCTGTGCCAATCTGGACATCGTTGGCGGGCATGTCTATGGAGCCGGACTGGCGCCCTATCCCCTGGCAATGAGCAAAGGGAAAGAGATATGGATGACCGAACATTATACAGACAGTGAAAATTCAGCAAACCTCTGGCCACTGGCTCTCAATGTTGGCACAGAAATGAATGATGTCATGAATGCGGGAATGAATGCCTATATCTGGTGGTATATTGTACGATTTTATGGTCCGATAAGTGATGGAACCAAGGACAGCGGCAAAAAAGGAGAAGTGACAAAGCGCGGCTATGTCATGTCGCAGTTTTCCAGATTCATTCGTCCGGGCTATTTCAGGATTCAATGCGATAGACACCCGCAGAGTTCTATTTATACTTCTGCCTATAGAGACAGTACATCCTCAAAGGTCGTCATTGTGGCGATAAACAGTTCTTCGGCGGCGAAAACCCAGACATTCACTTTTCAGGACGGTCGTGTCGACATGTTTACGCCGTACGTTACATCAGAGACAAAAAATTGCGCTCAAGAGGATGATATCATCGTAGCAAACAGCAGTTTAGCCGTCACGCTTGATGGAAAAAGCATCACCACTCTGCTATCGCGCGGCAACGTCAAAATCAACGTTGAGAATGCGCCGTCATCCGTTCCGGCATCGAGCAGGCTCTGGCAAAATTATCCGAATCCTTTCAATCCATCGACGCGAATTACTTTCGAGATCGCAGAAAAATCTTTTGTATCTCTGCGAGTCTATAATATTCTCGGTGAAGAAATGGGTGAACTTGCCGGCAGAGCGTACGATGCCGGAGCGCATTCCGTCCTGTTCGATGCCTCACGTTTGCCAAACGGCATCTATCTCTATACCTTGCGCGCCGGCGATTTTCTAAGCACCCGGAAGATGATTTTCGCAAAATAGGCCATTTGCACCTGACGGCACTTTGCCTGGCACCTCCAGGGTGCCGGACAAGTATGCAGGACGAATAGGTTATAAGACCTGAACAGAAAGAGGAGTTTCATGATATGATGAAAAAAGTCAATGTGGTCAAATACTTTTCACAGCTGTTCCTTTACCTCGCAGCGAGTGGGATGATCAACGCGCAGGACAGCGTCGGCACTGCCCGCAACCCTATCATCTGGGCCGATGTGCCTGACCCGTCAGTCATCAGGATTGGCGACGCCTATTACATGAGCAGCACCACCATGCACATGAATCCCGGCGTTCCGATCATGAAATCCATTGATCTGGTAAACTGGGAAATCGTCAACTATGCCTATGACATCCTAGTAAATAATGACGCCATGAATCTCAAAAACGGCCAGGAAGCGTACGGCGATGGCTCCTGGGCCAGCAGCATCCGCTATCACAACGGCACTTTTTTTGTCGTGACCTTTTCTTATACGACCGGCAAAACGCATATCTATCAAACGACGGATATAGAAAACGGGCCCTGGTCATCCTCCACCCTGTCCACTGTCTGTCACGATCCATCTTTGCTGTTCGATGATGACGGCGTCTATATCGTTTACGGCGTAGACGACATCAAGATCATCGAACTCAATTCGACCGCAACCGCGATCAAGTCGGGCGGGCTTAATAGAGTGCTCATTGCAAAGGCCAGTCAAATCGCCGGCACGAACTTTTACGTTCCGGCAGAGGGCTCGCACATCCATAAAATAGACGGCATGTACTATATATTTCTCATCTCATGGCCGGCCGGCAGCATGCGCACGGAATTGGTCTATCGCTCTGATAGGCTGACCGGTCCATACGAAGGAAAAATCGCCTTGCGCTACGATGGTGTGGCCCAGGGCGGACTCATCGATACACCCGACGGAGAGTGGTATGGCCTGCTGTTTCAGGATCGCGGCTCTGTCGGTCGAATCCCATATCTGGTCCCCGTCGCCTGGAAAGATGGCTGGCCGGTGTTCGGAGTGAATGGCCGTGTGCCCGCTGAATTGGCTATTCCGGCTGCAAATGACGCTATGCCCAAAATCGTCGCGTCTGATGAATTTGACTGGAATTCCGAACTCCCCCTGGTCTGGCAGTGGAATCATAATCCTGATGACAATTATTGGTCGGTGACCGAGCGTCCCGGATATTTCAGGATGACCAACGGCCGCATTGATTCGGGATTTCTCGACACACAAAATACCCTGACGCAAAGGACATTTGGTCCGGAATGTTCGGGAATAGTTGCCATGGATGTCAGCCACATGCAGGATGGCGATGTCGCGGGTCTTGGCGCATTGCAGAAAAACTATGGTTTTGTCGCTGTTAAAATGTCCGGCACAGCCAAATCTGTGGTGATGGTGAATGCCGGCTCCGGCACTGCCGTGGAAACAGCAAATATCCCTCTTTCTCAGGACAACATTTATCTCAAAATGGCGTGTGATTTTAAAAACAAAATCGACAGGGCTTTATTCTATTACAGCCTTGATGGATTAGAATGGACAGCCATCGGCAACACCCTGCAGATGTCCTATACCCTGCCCCATTTCATGGGCTACCGTTTTTCTCTTTTCAATTATGCGACAGTGACGGCCGGCGGCCATGTGGATTTTGATTATTTCAGAATCGATGACTCTCTGACCGGACCCAGCGCTGTCGATCAAATGGATGGTTACGTCCCGAACGGGGTCATCTTGTACGGCAATTATCCCAATCCATTTAATCCGAGGACGCAAATCCGCTATCAATTGGCGCCAGGCACGAACATGAGTCTAAAGGTCTATGATCTTCTCGGACGAGAAGTATCGACCTTGTACGAGGGCACTCGACAACCGGGCGTTTATGAAACACCATTCGACGGCAGGGATCTTGCCGGCGGCGTTTACTTTTGTCGGCTGACAACGGATGCGAATTTTGAGCAGACAAAAAAGATGATTATATTAAAATAAGCCCTCCTTGCCTGGCACCTTCAAGGTGCCGGGCAAGTAATTTAATATCTCGGCTGCCAAATCGCCAAGATAGATTCAAAGAGTCCATGACAATGAAAATTAAACGGAAAGTTGAGAAAGTGATATTGACGTGAGGTATAAAATATTTTTCACTATCAGTTCATTGCTTACGTGTTTCTTTTTGTCATACGCTCAGGATGCAGAAGAGGTTATTTTGCACTTTAATCCCGATCGCGGCTTTTTCGAGGATAGTTTTGACTTGACGCTGTCGACAACGCCTGCCGGTTTGATGATAAAGTACACCAAGGATGGTACGAATCCGATGACCTCCGCAACGGGCATCCAGGGCTCGTCCCCGGTCATCATTCATGTTGATCCCGCGAATAGAGATGGACGCGACCGAGCGCCAGGTTATTGTGTTCGGGCTGTGGCGATTCAGGCCGATACAGCCGCGACGAGAGTGAAAACGCACACCTATCTTTTTGTCAATCGCGTTGTAGAGTTATCCCCTGACGGCGTTCTACCCGGGCCCAACTGGCTGAGAATAAATAACAGCAGCAGACAGCTCATTAGTTATGGCATGGACCCGCAGGTTTGTAATGACAATTTGTACAAAGACAAAATGGTCGACGCTTTGATCGATATTCCGTCGTTTTCAATGGTCATGGATTTGAAGGATCTCTTTGATCCGGCCACAGGAATCTATGTGAATGCGACAGAATACGGCCGGGAGTGGGAACGTCC
>RQOI01000043.1 GCA_003854995.1 Candidatus Zhuqueibacterota bacterium | reverse complement strand
CTCGCGGGCACGAATGGCTATGCGCGCGTGGCCGATGCACAACTCGATTCCTTCTCTGATTACGTTGTGCAGGATATGCAGCAGGCCTCTCAGACGATAACCATCAGCCTTGTTGCGGCGCTCCTGATCATAATCATTTTGATTCTTGTCCTGTAGCATTTCTGATGAAAAGAACATTCTCGGTTTTCGGCATGCAAAGCCTGCACAACATATTTTCCACGAGCGCCATGCAGACGTACTCGATTTTCTTTGGCGGCGTCGGCTGTATGGTGCTCGTGTCATTGTTGTTTTCCTGCAGTTCCATTCCTCTCACTTGGCGGGAGACTCTGCGTGGGGAGGAGAGTGCGCTCCCATCGCGTGACTCGATGGTATTCATCATCCACGGCGACGGTGACTACCTCTATCACGATACCAGTGGGCACGCGCACAGAGCGGATGAGGAGGTTCTCGGTGGAGTAACAAGGGTGGCGGAGCAAAATCCGCAAGCCGAGGTGTTCATCTTTCACCAAAGAGCCAGGAGGCACACTTTCTTCTTTCCACGCCGCGATGGAAAATTCTATTACTACCGGCACGGACGACTGCTCGCCGAAGAATCGTATTGGCGCGATCAGGGACCATCCCGTTTCAATCCTGAAGTGGAGCTCTATCACCGCTTCCACGAACAAAAACAGCCTCAGTTGGCGAGATTGTTCTTCTACTTTGGCCACCAAATCCCTGAATTCGACGGCGTGGGCTATGACGCATCGTATCCGGACAGGACGTTCATTGTTCATGAGCTTGCCGATGGATTGAACCGCATTGCGCGTGATTCCAAGTTCGATCTCATCGTGCTCTCCACCTGTTTCGGCGGCACCCCTCATACCATTGCCGCGCTTGCTCCGTATACGCGCACCATTGTCGCTTCTCCAGATAATCTTCACCTCTCGTACTTTGCCATCCAGCCATTTGAGCGCTTGGATGTTGGTTTGCGAAATGGAGATGTGGCCGGGCTTGCGAAAACTTTTGCACACCAGGCCTTTGACCGGCTGGCAGAAAATATTCAGACAACGGTCACTGTTGCTGTGTACGATGTGGAACGCGTTCAGGGATACTTGCACTCCATTGGCAGCGTCTACGATCACAGCTTGACCACATTGAAGGGAGAGACGCCGGCATCCATTGAGCACTGCGATTGCGCCGAAGACTCTGCATACGTGTTGCCGGGGATGAGCGAAGGAGTAGATGTACTCTACCGACCGCCGCGCTTTGGGCGTTCAAAGAACAAACAGAATCATTCCGGATGGGAATGTTGGAAGCTGCCAAATTAATCGTTGTTTTATTGATCGATCTCATCTCATAACAGAGGGATGTGAACTATGAAAAAGTATCAAACCGGATTTGTCCTCGTGATGGCAGCACTTTTGTTGTTGCTGGCTTGCAGTCTTGTGCCGCTCACCGGAAGGCGTCAGCTCTCCCTCGTCTCGGATGCTGACATGTTTTCCATGAGCTTTGTCCAGTATGATCAGTTCCTGAAGGAAAACAAGCAGAGTACGAACACGGCG
>RQOI01000042.1 GCA_003854995.1 Candidatus Zhuqueibacterota bacterium | reverse complement strand
TACAGCTTTTCACTTTACAGCTTTTCACTCTACAGCTATTGGCAATCTCAGATGACTTCTGGCGCCAAGGACAAAATCTTCATGAACTGTTTTTCGCGCAGTTCGCGGGCGACCGGCCCAAAGATGCGGGTTCCTTTTGGTTCGCCCGCGTCGTTGATGAGAACTGCGGCATTTTCATCGAATCGAATATACGAACCATCCTTGCGTCGACTCTCTTTTGTCGTTCGGACGATGACCGCTTTGCTCTTGTCGCCTTTTTTAACCGAAGCGTTTGGCAAGGCCTGCTTCACCGAGACGACGATGATGTCGCCGATGCCAGCGTACTTTCTCTTGCTGCCGCCGAGAACACGGATGCACATAACCTTTTTGGCGCCGGTGTTATCCGCGACGTTCAATTTAGTGTATTCCTGAATCATGCCATTTCCCTTCAACGTGAGCAATCGCGCTACTTTGCTCTTTCAACGATCTCCACGAGACGCCAGCACTTATTTTTGCTCAACGGCCGTGTCTCCATTATTCTCACCGTGTCGCCAATATGGCTTTCGTTTTGCTCATCATGCACCATAAATTTGGCGGTCTTTTTGACAAATTTTTTATAAAGAGGATGCTTCACACGGCGCTCGACAACGATGACGCGACTTTTATCCATTTTGTCGCTGGAAACCACGCCCTGTATAACTTTTCTCCGACCTCGATCCACTTTTTATCTCCAATAATTATCCATCATGTCCATTCGTTGCATAAAGGCTCACGATTGACCGATCTCATTTTCTTTCAGCACGGTTTTCAACCGGGCAATATCTTTGCGCAGCAGTCGAAGCCGCATCGGATTATCAAGTTGATGCGTGGAATGGAGAAAACGAAGATTTTCCATCTCCTTCTGCGCGTCTTCAAAACGAATTCTTATCTCATCCAGCGTGAGTTGACGAATCTCATCCATCTTCATTCTAGTAATCTCCAAAGTCCGCAGCGGTGATAAACTTGGTTTTTATGGGTAGTTTGTGAGCCGCCAGGCGTAACGCTTCGCGCGCTGTCTCTTCGGGTATACCTTCCATTTCAAATAGAATTCTTCCAGGCTTAACCACAGCCACCCACAGCTCCGGCGCTCCTTTTCCTTTACCCATACGCGTCTCAGCAGGCTTTTTCGTCACCGGCTTGTCCGGGAAAATCCGAATCCATATCTTGCCACTTCGCCGGACATATCGCGTCATGGCCACACGAGCAGCTTCGATCTGACGCGCCGTGATCCACTTCGGCTCAAGTGCCTTCAGGCCATATGTTCCGAACGTCAAGCGGGAGCCGCGAATAGCCTTGCCGGTCATTCGGCCGCGTTGCTGTTTGCGATATTTGATGCGTTTAGGCATTAACATGGAATTGTCTCTCCAAAGTCGTCACTACTCTTCCATCATCTCACCGATCACTTCACCCTTGCAAATCCACACTTTAACGCCGATGATGCCATAGGTCGTATATGAATTTGCCGTCGCGTAATCAATATCCGCTCGCAGGGTGTGCAGTGGAATTCGGCCTTGTTTATACTGTTCACGACGTGCCATTTCAGCGCCGCCCAGGCGGCCGGCGCAGCTGATACGAATTCCTTCCGCGCCCATCCGCATCGCGGCCATGATCGCCTTTTTCATGGCGCGACGGAATGATATTTTGCCGGCCAACTGACTGGCAATGTTATCCGCCACAAGTTTCGCATCCAGCTCTGGCCGCTTGATCTCGTTTATATTCAACTGAATATCTTTGCCGGTGATTCGTTGCAGCTCCTCTTTCAGCTTATCGACCTCCGCTCCCTTGCGGCCAATGACGATGCCGGGCCGGGCTGTGTGTATGGTCAACGTGATCTGCTTTGGCGTTCTCTCGATGATGATGCGCGATATACTGGCTCTCTGCAGACGATTTTGCACATACTTGCGCAACATTAAATCTTCTGCCAATTTTTGATCGAATTTTTTTTCATCGAACCATTTGGAATCCCAGGTCCGAATCACTCCCAGTCGAAAGCCAATAGGATTTGTTTTCTGTCCCAAACCGTTCTCCTAAATATTTTGTTTTTCCGCAACAACAACCGAGATGTGACTCGTCCGTTTGCGAATATGCATGGCGCGCCCCATGGAAGCAGCGCGAAATCGCTTCATCATGAAAGCCCCGTCCACTTTTAATTCCTTGATATAGAGGTCTCCCGATGATATCTTGCCGCCATCCTGCTTGTTCATCAAATTGGCGACCGCGGATCGCACGACCTTCTCGACGGGCAGCGACGGTCCGGCGCCGCTAAAATGTAAGATATTCAAGGCTTCATCTACACCCAAACCCCGCACCATGTTGGCGACGCGTCTCACCTTATAGGGAGAAATGCGAATCCATTTTGCAATCGCCTTTGCTTCCATATCATTTATCTCCAAAAGCAGTTATTATTGTCGTCTCACTTTTTCGGCCTTTTTATTCACATGCCCGCGATACGTTCGCGTCGGTGAAAATTCACCCAGCTTGTGTCCGACCATGTTTTCCGAAACGAACACCGGGATGAACTTGTTGCCGTTATGGACGGCAATCGTGTGACCGATGAACTCGGGTGGTATGGTCGAGCGACGAGCCCATGTTTTGATGACCTTTTTCTCGTTCGCATTATTCAAGGCATTTATCTTTTTCAAAAGCTTTTCGTCGATGTAAGGACCTTTTTTTACGGATCGTGCCATGACGTGGAATCCTATTTATTTCTGCGTTTTACGATGAGTGCGTCAGACACCTGACGCTTGCGTGTCTTGTAGCCTTTGGTTGGCTTGCCCCAAGGCGTACAGGGATGTCGTCCGCCAGAGCTTTTTCCTTCTCCTCCGCCCATCGGGTGATCGACGGGATTCATGGCAACACCTCTGACCTTCGGACGTCTGCCCAGCCAGCGCGCGCGGCCGGCTTTGCCAATCGTGATATTCTCATGGTCCAGATTTCCGACCTGGCCAATCGTCGCTCGGCATTCCGCACGGACCAGTCTCACCTCGCCGGAGGGCAATTTCAGGGTCGCATAGTTTTTTTCGCGCGCCATCAACTGGACGCCCATTCCGGCGCCGCGGGCGATCTGACCGCCTTTGCCGGCTTTCAACTCGACGTTGTGAATGGTCGTACCCAGAGGAATATTCGACAAAGGCATGGAATTGCCAATCCGAATTTCGGGTTGTTCGCCGGACAAAAGCGTATCGCCCACCTTTAATCCGTTCGGCGCAATGATATATCGTTTTTCGCCGTCGACATAATTGAGCAGCGCGATGAACGCGCTTCTGTTCGGATCATATTGAATAGATGCCACCTTGGCAGGGACATCAAATTTGTCGCGTTTAAAGTCGATGATTCTATATTTCCGTTTATGGCCGCCGCCTCTTCTGCGGGCGGTCATACGACCCTTGTTATTGCGGCCGCCTGTTTTGTTCAGGGGTGTCAGCAGTGACTTTTCGGCCGTCTTTTCCGTTATCTCGGCAAAAGAATTGACCGTCTTGAACCGCTGTCCCGGCGTATTTGGTTTAAAAGATTTTAAAGCCATTCTCATTCTCCTCACATGCCATCAGCATCATGTCGTCGCAAAGAAATCAATGGAATCGCCTTCGCGCAACGTGACGATTGCCTTTTTCCAATCCGCTCTCTTGCCGCGAGTGAGTCCCCGTCTGGTGTTGCTCTGTTTGGCTTTGCCTTTGACTTTCATCGTGGCGACACCCGTCACAGAGACATCAAACTTTTTTTCGACAGCATCCTTGATCTCGATTTTATTGGCGTCGATGTTGACGACAAAGCCGTATTTACGCGTTGTCTCCTGCATCTTGAGCATCTTTTCTGTGAGAATGGGCCGTACTAATATCTCTCGTTGACTTTTCATGATAACAGCACACCTTTTAGCTTTTCAATGGCGCTTTCCATGACGAGCAGCGTATGACAACGGATGAGGTCATAGGTCGATGCATCGGTCGCTATGGCCACCTGTAAATTTTTAATGTTCCTGCTCGCCATATAGACCTTTTCATCATGATTGGGCAGGAGAAGGAGCGTCTTTGTGTTCTGCAAACCCAATCCGGAAAGAACGCCGACCATTTCTTTTGTCTTGGCCTGATCAAGGGTGAAATCTTGGACTATTTTCACTTGATCATCTTTCACCTTTGCCGACAGCACGGAAACTCGCGCCAGTCTCTTCACTTTCTTGGGCAATCGAGACTTGAAATCAATCGGCTGTGGTCCGAACGCCGTGCCGCCGCCACGCCAGATGGGCGAGCGAGACGTACCAGCGCGCGCTGTGCCGCGACCCTTCTGCTTCCAAGGTTTCTTGCCGCCACCTGAAACCAACGCGCGATTCTTCGTCGCCCGCGTGCCCTGACGAGAGTTCTTCCGCTGCGCCTGGACAGCCAGATAGACGGCGTGCTCGTTTGGCTCGACAGCAAAAATATCGTTCGGAACATCGACTGTTCGGCCCGCCGCAGAACCTTGTTTCGTATAAACTGTGAGCTCCATGATATCTCACTTTCTGATAAAAACGATACTGTTATTGGCGCCCGGTACAGCACCCTTTATGAGCATGATGTTGTTCTCTGCATCCACTTTCAGGATTTTTACGTTGCGCATCGTCACCTGTTTGGCGCCCATCCGGCCGGCCATCCGCAGTCCCTTGACCACCCTGGAGGGCCAAGACGACGCGCCGATAGATCCAGGCGCCCGCCATCGGTCACTCTGGCCGTGTGTCTGCGGGCCGCCGCTAAACTTGTGCCGTCGCATCACACCGGCGAAACCGCGACCTTTAGAGCTACCCGTGACGTTGACGGTCTCGCCTGCGTGGAAGATATCGACCTTGATCTCTGCTCCCTTTTCAAGCGGTTCCGCAGTCTCGAAATCACGGAACTCTTTGAGGATTTGAAACGGCTTGAGACCTGCAGCAGCGACGTGGCCAATCTCCGGCTTTGTCGCCTGTTTTTCCTTTTTCTCCGCGAAACCGACTTGAATCGCTTGGTAGCCGTCGTTCTCGATCGATTTGACCTGCGTGACATAGCAGGGCCCGGCCTCAACGATGGTGACGCCGTAAGCGTTGCCGTCATCGTCAAAAAGACGGGTCATTCCTATTTTTTTTCCAATAATTCCGCGCATGTTCTTTCCAGACTCTTTTTACTCGGTTGAAAAAACGGATCAACAAATCAGCTTGATTGAATATCAGACTTTAATCTCGACGTCAACTCCAGCCGGCAGCTCCAGCTTCATCAAAGCATCGACTGTCTTGGGAGAAGAATTGAGAATATCGATCAATCTTTTGTGAACTCGCGTTTCAAACTGCTCACGTGACTTTTTATCAACGTGCGGTGACCGATTGACGGTGTACACCGACCGGTCCGTCGGCAGTGGAATCGGACCGCTGATCATCGCTCCTGTCGTCTTTGCTGTCTTGATGATCTTTTCGGTTGACTTGTCAATCAGGCGATGATCGTAAGCCTTTAGTTTGATTCGAATTTTTTGACCCGCCATTTAATGAACTCCAGGTATCGTAATTAGTTTTTCGTGTTCTATGCGATGATCTTTGTCACGACGCCGGCGCCGACGGTTCGACCGCCCTCGCGTATGGCAAATCGCAATCCCTCTTCCATCGCGAT
>RQOI01000407.1 GCA_003854995.1 Candidatus Zhuqueibacterota bacterium | reverse complement strand
TCAGTCGAATTGCTCTGACTTTATCCGCCGCATTGACGATCATTGTGCGAACTCGCAGCGCTGCCAGCGAATCCGAGACCGCTGGTGCGGTCACAAATGTGCCCCAGTGATCGACGTGCATTGTACTGGTTTTCACCAGCCGGACGTTGCGATAGATGCCGCTGCCCGAGTACCAGCGCGAGTTCGGCTGCTGCGAGTTATCGACGCGGACGGCGAGAACATTGGTAGCGCCATAGTTGAGATAGGGCGTCAGCTCGTAGCGGAAGGAGATGTAACCGTACGGGCGATGGCCGAGCAGATGGCCGTTGATCCAGACCGAGCTGTTCATATAGACGCCGTCAAAGTCGATAAAGACGAGCCTGGCCGCATCCGATGGCAGCGCAAAGGTCTTGCGATACCAGCCGATGCCGCCGGGCAATGCGCCACCACCGGGCGTGGCCGGATGGTCTTTGCTGAACTCTCCTTCGATGCTCCAGTCATGCGGCACGTTGAGGCGACGCCAGTCGGCATCGTCATAGTCGGGCATCTGCCCATTTTCGACATCGCCGAGGTGAAATGCCCAGCCGCTGTTAAAATCCACCGTCTGCCGAGAAGTGAATCGTCTTTCGCAGCTCGAGAAAAGAGCTGCCAGGCAGCAGAGCAGGAGCATGAGGGGAAAAATGTTCTTCATAGTCAGTCTGAGCTTTTTCATACCTTTTCACTCTTCATTGCAACAAATCATTTGTTTTTCATAAGCTTCGCGGTCATTGTACTACAAGATGACAACATTGTGTTTTTTTAGCAAAATTTTTTACTTGACAGATAATAAATATAACCACAGAGCACACCAAGAGCACAGAGAAAAGCCACGGACTCTTTTTTTTTCTCGGTGGTTCTCGGTGAGCTCTGTGGTTTCAATCTTTCGCTTCTCTTGGATGAAACGAAGCCTTTATTTTTTGGCTGCGGCCACAGGAAAAGGAGGCGCCAAGATCCATGTGGTGAACAATCCAGGTTAGAAAAATCTGTCTTTGATTTGTGTTCTTTATTCATCAATTTCGGAATAAAAATATTCTTCACATCTCCTTTCACGAAACAGTCGAGCGATTACAAAGATAATTCTAAACGCTTATTCCATCTTGACGACAATCTTCTTTCCGACATATCGCACCACCTCATCCGGTGCCACAT
>RQOI01000406.1 GCA_003854995.1 Candidatus Zhuqueibacterota bacterium | reverse complement strand
TGACGCACAAATGGGACTGCAGGCTCGACTCATGTCGCAAGCCATGCGAAAACTGACGGCCGCCATCAGCAAATCAAAATGCTCCGTCATTTTCATCAACCAGATGCGTGAAAAGATCGGCGTCATGTTCGGCAGCCCGGAGACGACCACCGGCGGACGCGCGCTGAAATTTTATGCCTCTGTCAGGATGGATATTCGCCGTATCGCGTCGATCAAAGACGGCGACGAAGTCATCGGAAATCGCACCAAAGTCAAGGTCGTCAAAAATAAAGTGGCGCCGCCGTTTCGCGAAGTCGAGTTCGATATCATCTATGGCAAGGGCATCTCGAAGAGTGGTGATTTGCTCGATCTCGCCGTCGGCGCCAATATCATCGATAAAGCGGGAACCTGGTTTTCTTTCGGCGAGGAACGGTTGGGTCAGGGACGGGAAAATGTCAAAAAATTTCTCGAACAAAATCCAGAGATGATGAATGAGGTGGAGCGCCGCGTACGAGAGCAGCTCTCACTTGTGAAAAGCGAGGAACAGAATAAAAGCAACGAGCCAAAGGCGGCAAAAGAATAGGTAGACGGATCGGGTGGGATATTCATCCCGCCTGGAAAATCCATTATGGATGAGACTCGGCTGATCACAACTATCGAACCGCAGGAGAAACGAAAATATCGCTTCTCCATTTTTTTGAATGGTGAGTTCGCATTCGGCATTCATCAGGATGTATTGATTCAGTCGGGAATTGCCAGAGGGGATGCGCTGTCACAGGAAAAAATTGAGCGCATCCTCGAGCTGGAGCGACGACGCAGCGCCAAAGAAAAGGCGTACAGGCTCCTGGCTGCTCGACCGCGCAGCAGAAAAGAGATGAGCGACCGCCTCAAACGGGCTGGCTACCTTCCTAAAGATATCGAATGGGTCCTCGATGAGCTGGTTCGTCTCAAGCTCATCAACGATGGCGAATTTGCCGTTGCGTTCGCGCGGAGTCGAATGATCAGTCGACCCTGCGGCCAATATCTTTTGCGCCGGGAGTTGCAGCAAAAAGGCATCGATGAAGCGGATATCAATAAAGGCGTGGAGCAAGCCTACAAAGAACAGTCTGAATCAGATGTCGCCCGCCAGATCGCCAGCCAAAATAAAAAGAAACAGATGCGTCTTGACGAGGACAAAGCCCGAAAGCGCGTCACCGACTTTTTGCTGCGGCGAGGCTTTAGCTGGGATCTTGTCAACGATGTCATGGAAAGATGGGATGAGTTGTGAGCTTGATGGCGCCGGCTCAATTGTTGAAACTGCCTGTCGGAAATCGCCTCATACGGGCATCAGCATTCGCATCGAAAAAGTGAACGACTTGATCCGCGGTTTTGATCAGGCTTTGGATAAAATCTAATTATTTTGTACATTAGCACTTGTAGAAAGTGAGGATTCACGGCGAAAATTGATACGGTCTGCACGCATTTCCATCGTATCCCGCAATCCAGTCACTTTTGGAATTCCCATATCAAATAACGCAACTATAGGATGCAGAATTTGCCATGACATCCAGCGAATTACGAGGGTCATTTCTAGATTTCTTCAAGAGCAAGGGTCATCACATTGTCCCCAGCGCGCCCGTGGTGCTGCAGGACGATCCGACGCTGCTGTTCACGAACGCGGGTATGAATCAGTTCAAGGACATTTTTCTCGATACGCGTCAGGTGTCTCATCCGCGAGTGGCGGATTCACAAAAATGCATCCGCGTCTCGGGCAAGCATAACGATCTGGAGCAAGTCGGCAGAGACACCTACCATCACACCTTTTTTGAGATGCTCGGCAATTGGTCATTCGGCGATTACTTTAAAAAGGAGGCGATCGAATGGGCCTGGGAGCTGCTGACAGAGGTGTGGAAACTGCCAAAGAGCAGGTTGTACGCCACGGTTTTTAAGGGCAATGAGGCGGACGGGGTGCCACGCGATGACGAAGCGGCCGACCATTGGAAAAATCAGACTGATATCGAACCTTCGCACATCCTGGCATTCGATAAAACGGACAACTTTTGGGAGATGGGCGACACCGGCCCTTGTGGTCCGTGTTCGGAGATACACATTGATCGCGGCGAGGGCTTTTGCGATTCGACGGATCCGGATCATATCTGTCAGGTGAACTCGGGATGCGCTCGTTTCATCGAGCTGTGGAATTTGGTCTTCATTCAGTATAATCGTGATGCCGCGGGCGTTCTGCACATGTTGCCGGCGAAGCATGTGGATACGGGCGCCGGTTTTGAACGCCTCGTTGCCGTCATGCAGGGCAAAAAGTCGAATTATGACACCGATATTTTCAAGCCTCTGCTCGAGCGGATAGCCGTTCTGACGGGCAAAGAGTATGGGGAGGGCGAACAGGGCGTCGCCTTTCGGGTCATCGCCGATCACATTCGGGCGCTGTCATTCGCCATTGCCGATGGCGCCATTCCGGGGAATGAAGGACGCGGTTATGTGCTGCGCCGACTTTTGCGTCGCGCTGCCCGTTTTGGCCGAGTGCTCGACATGCACGAACCTTTCATCTACAAGCTGGTGGAATCGCTCGCCGCTGAGATGGGCCAGGCCTATCCTGAACTGCTCGAGCGCCAGGAATACATCGCTCGCGTGATCAAAGCGGAGGAGGAAAGCTTTGGCCGAACGCTGGATCGCGGCATTGAGATTTTTGAACAGAAAGCAGCGGCTGTGCACAAAACTGGCACGGCCATATTCCCGGGCAAAGACGCCTTTGTTCTGCATGATACCTATGGATTTCCCCTCGATCTCACCCAATTGATGGCTGAGGAAAAGAATCTGACCGTCGATAGCGCAGAGTTCAATGTGGAAATGGAAAAGCAGCGACAACGGTCCTCGAAACTGACCACTTATCAAACCATCAAGATTGATGATTCGCGCGGCGGCAGCGAGTTTGTCGGCTATACAGCCGATTCGGCGCAGGCGCATGTCGTTCAATATGCCGATGGCAAGCTCGTGCTGTCAATAACTCCCTTTTATGCCGAGTCGGGTGGCCAGGTCGGCGACGTGGGAGTGATAGAAAATGAAAACATGCGTTTCACTGTCACGGATACGAGAACTATCGGAGAACATATCGTCCATTTTGGCGAGATCGTTGGGGGCGGAGCGCCCAAAGTCGGTGACCTGGTGACCGCAACGATCGATGTCAAGCGGCGTCGAGCAACGGAGCGAAATCATACGGTGACCCATCTGGTGCACAAAGCGCTCCGCCAGGTCCTGGGCAATCACATCAGTCAGGCCGGATCCCTGGTGCATCCTGATTATCTGCGCTTTGACTTTACCCATTTTGAGCGCGTTCGCCCGGATGAGCTCGAGCGCGTCGAGACTATCGTGAATGAACAGATCCTGGAAAATCGCCGCACTGTTTGGAAAATATTGCCCATTCAGGAAGCCAAAAAACAGGGGGCAACCGCTCTGTTTGGCGAAAAGTACGGTGAAACCGTCCGCATGGTCGAGATCGAAGACTTTTCGAAGGAGCTTTGCGGCGGAACTCATGTTCGAGCGACGGGTGAAATCGGTGGATTCGTCATCATGAATGAGACGTCGGTCGCCGCCGGAATTCGCCGAATTGAGTGTTTGACCGGTATGAAAACACATACCTACTTTCGTACGCGCAGCAGCGTGCTGGAAAAGGTTGCCGAATTGCTGAGTTGCACTCCGGACGAGACGAGAGAACGTCTGAGCAGCGTGCTTGAAGAACGCAAGCATTTGGAACAGGAGATCAAGCGGCTTCGTCAGGACATTTCAAAAAGTGCCGTGCTTGAACTGTTAAATTGCGCGAAGGAGACAAGCGGGATCAAATATATCGCCGCTCAGGTGCATGCGAGCAGCGTCGACGATCTTCGCCATTACGGCGATCTCATTCGCGATAGTCTCGGCTCGGGTGTGGCGGTCCTCGGTGCGGTTATTGACGATAAAGTGGCCATCGCTTGTATTGTCACACAAGATATCATTCGGAGCAAGGGATTGAAGGCCGGCGAAATCGTGAAAAAGGTGGCTTCGTTCGCCGGCGGTGGAGGTGGCGGCGCGCCGCATATGGCCTTGGCGGGTGCAAGAGATGTTGAAAAGCTGCCGCTAGCCCTGTCCAAGGTCGAGGATGTGATGAATGAGCTTGCAAGCTGATAATCGATCAACCTGTTCGAAGGATACGATGCGAGTGAATATCACCTGAAAGGATTTTCCCGGCGTGAAAGTTTTTGATCAGCTGCTTTCAATTCGAAAAAGCAAGGGGGCTGCCTATTTGGTGCTGATTGATCCGGACAAGCAGGATGTTGCGCATGCCATCAAGCTGGCGCAAACCTGCGAAGGCGCCGGAGTCGATGCACTGCTCGTTGGCGGCAGTCTACTGCTGGCCAACGTTTTTGATGAGACGATCAAAAGCATCAAAGAAAATTGCTCTCTGCCGCTCATCATCTTTCCTGGCAGCACCCTGCAGGTGTCAAAGTATGCCGATGCGATCCTGTTTTTGTCCGTGATTAGTGGCCGAAATCCTGAATCCCTCATCGGCGGACATGTCATCGCTGCACCTCTGATAAAGTCCGTTAATCTAGAAACAATTTCGACCGGTTATATGTTTATAGATTCAGGAACGGTCACATCCGCCTTGTTCATGAGTGACACGCGCGCGATTCCTCGGGAAAAGCCCGATATCGCCGCAGCGCATGCCCTGGCAGCTCAATATATGGGTATGCAATGCGTCTATCTCGAGGGCGGCAGCGGCGCCAAGTATTCTGTTCCGAAGCAGGTCATTCAGGCGGTGGCAAGTTATACGGAAATGCCGATCATCTGTGGCGGCGGCATCAGAACCCCTGATGAAGCGCGCGAAAAAGTGATGGCCGGCGCGAATTTCATCGTCACCGGCACTATCATCGAGCGAGATTCAAATCCGGCATTGATAAGAGCCTTTGCTGATGCGGTGCATATGAATGAATGACTGGGACAGCGGCAGTCGATGCACGTTAGAATGCCAGGAGCTTTAAAAAGTTATGAATTTGATTGATACACATAATCACATCATCCCCTATGTGGATGACGGCGCAGAGGATTGGGAAACCGCTCTCTCCATGCTCAGGGCAGGGGAGGCAGACGGCATCACCGAGGTCGTTGCAACGCCGCATGTGCTCTCTGAGAGCGATTTGCTGAATGACGAGAAATACGTCTCCCGTTTCGATGAACTGAAACAACGCGCTGAGGATGCCGGCATATCAATCAAACTGCACCTGGGATCAGAACTCTATATTCAACCCTACTTTGATTACAGCAGACGTATGGCGACATTGGCCAACAATGGACGTTATTTTCTCATCGAGTTTCCGATGAGCATGATTCCAGGATCGATCGAAGCGAGATTTTTCGATCTTTTCCCGGCCAAGTACACGGCCATCATCGCGCATCCGGAGCGAAACGGCACGATCTTGAGCAAACCACAGAAAGCGGTTGAATTTGTGAAGAATGGCGCCATGTTGCAGGTGACGGCCGGCAGCTTGCTGGGCATTTTTGGCAGCCAGGTGAAAACAGTCGCAGAGCAGCTCATGAACAGCAATGTTGTGCATATCATCGCCACCGATGCGCATGATCTTTCGAAACGGACGCTGACGCTGCGGCGAGCCTATGACTATGTGAGCAAAAAATGGGGCGTGGAAAAGGCGGATTTGCTGTTTTCGATCAATCCCGAGAGAGTGATCAAGGCCGAATCCATCGATATCGGTGAGCCGCTGGAGTTCATCGATGATTCACTGCGCGTGCAGCCCTACTCCATCATGGACAAAGTGCGTTCCCTTTTCAGGCAAAAGCTGCCATGATGTCTTTGCAGGACATCAGGACGCACTTGCAGGAGAGTGCGGATTTGCAGAGAGCGTTTGCCGAGTCGCATGCCGAGCAAATTTACCAGGCAGCATCTCTCATCGCGGCAAAGCTGCAAAAGGGCGGCAAACTGCTCATCTGTGGAAATGGCGGCAGCGCTGCTGATTCGCAGCATTTTGCCGCCGAAATGATCGGCCGTCTGCGACGCGAGCGTCCGCCCATCGCAGCGATCGCATTGACGACTGATACCTCTATTCTGACCGCCATTGGCAATGATTACGCCATGCGGGATATTTTCGCGCGACAAGTGCGGGCGCTCGGGTCTGCGCACGATATTCTCGTGGCTTTGAGCACAAGCGGCAGGTCCGAGAACCTGATCAATGCGGTGCAGCACGCCAAGTCCGTTGGAATGAGCACCATCGGCCTGCTGGGACGCGACGGAGGAGCTTTGGCGCAGCTGGTGGACCGGGCGCTGATTGTGCCGTCAGGCAGCTCGCAACGCATCCAGGAAATTCATATCACGGTCATTCATATATGGTGCGAAATCATCGAAGACATCCTGCATCCATTTAAAGGGTAGTCGAGAACGTTGAGCTTTTTAAATCCAGTCATTCTCTTTGGCCTCTTTGCCGCATCTCTTCCCATCCTGATCCATCTGTTCACCCGGACCAAATCGAGGACAATCCCTTTCAGCACGCTCGCTTTTCTCAAAGAGATGCAAAATCAGCAGATGAGACGGCTGCGATTGCGACAAATACTCTTGCTCATCCTGCGCACCCTCATTCTCATCCTCCTGATCGCAGCTTTCGCGCGTCCGACGCTGACTGGACCTTTGTCCGCTATGACCGCTCCAAATGCCAAAACGAGTATGGCCATTGTCCTGGATAACTCGGTGAGCATGACTGTGGCAGGCGATGGGACATCGCTCTTTGCTCGCGCCAAGGCCCGCGTCGATGAAATTGCCGCTCTCTTGCATCCCGGAGATGAGGCATATATCCTGACGACCACTGACACGGCAACCATACTAGCGCGACCGTTTCATGATCGCGACATGTTGCGCCGAGCTGCCGCCGAGGTCAAGATCAACTTCAAGCTGACGGATATTTCATCCGCTCTGGACTTTGCATCGCGACTGCTGGCGACACGACCCAATATCAATAAGGAGATCTATCTCGTCTCCGACATGCAGGAGACTGGATTTCGGACAGATTCTCCGGCGCAGCGGGCCGATGACATTCGACTCTTCGGTCTGCCGCTCGCCGCTGAATCAACCCTGAACCTCGCCATCGAGCATGTCGAGCTCGCGTCCACGCTGCTGGAACAGGGCAAGGTGGCCCAGGCTGCCGTGACCATCGCCAATACCGGCGACAGGGACGTCGATAACTCGCTCGTCCGGCTTTTTGTGAATGAAAAGCCTGTCGCTCAACTTGTCATGCAGTTGGATGCGGGAGCGGCACAAACAGATGTCTTGCGATTCACACTCGACAAGACCGGCTTTTCGACGGCGCGCGTTGTTTTGCAGGATGACGACCTTTTAGATGACAACGAAAGAGCCTTTTCCTTTTATGTGCCGGAAGTGGTCACCATTGGTCTGTCGGGATTCAGGCCTAAAGATACTTTTTATGCATCGCTTGTCCTCGATCCGAAAGAGATCGGCCCGCGCTATTATGCCCTTAAAGATATCCCCATGTCGGATTTACGCTATGTGACCTTGAGCGATTTTGATGTGCTGCTGCTCTCCAATATCCCCAGTTTTGATGCGCAGAGCGCGGAGAAACTAAAGCTGTTTGTCGAAGACGGCGGCGGGCTCATATTGATCCTGGGTGAAAGCATTGATATCCGAGCTTACAACTCTGCGCTCGCACCTGCTTTGACCTTGCCGCCCTTCATTGATGTGATCGGGTCTCTGGACGGTGAAAGATCAGACTTTAGCTTGGGACAATACGATCTGAACCATCCCATCTTTGCGGGCGTTTTCGAAACTCAGGATGCCCTGATCGCGCCGCCGCGATTTCACTTTGCCGTCAAGGCTAGCAGCGGCTTTGACATCGATGCGATCATGAAGTATAGCAACGGCGATCCGCTGTTGTTTGAAAAAAAGCTGGGACAGGGTACGATCCTCGTCATGACCACGGGCTTTGATGCGCAGCTTTCAGACATCACCCATCGCACCATTTTTGCGCCACTTCTCACCCGCATGGTCGGCTACGCCGGCAGTGCCGGGACACATCTGGAAAACACCCTTGCCGTGGGCGATGAAATACGCCTAAAGATTTCGCCGCAATACGTGAATCAGACGCTGGAGATGCTGCATCCGGGGCAAAAATATGATCGCCTCAGGCCGACTATGGCGATGAATGACGCATGGATAGAATATTCACAGACAGAGATGCCCGGAATATATGAACTTTTAGCTGATGGGACCGTCTTGCAGGTCTGGTCGGTTCATCTGGATGCGCGAGAATCCGATGTGCGCTCAATTGACTTGAAGACGCTGCAGGACAGGTTCAACGTCCATCTCATCGACAGCGACGCCCCACTGGCCGATGACATCGTATCACGGCGCTATGGTCAGGAATTGTGGAAATACTTTGCCATCGCTGCATTATTGTTGTTGCTCGCTGAGATGCTTCTCTTTCGCGAAAAAAAGCCGCTGGTGGCAGAAAAAACAGGACCGGAGTAAGCGTGCAGAGCGTAGGAACTGCCAAAGAAAGAGAAATTGCCATCATCGTCGGCATAGTCAGGCCAGGTCAGGAGCGGTCTGTCATTGATGAAAATTTGGATGAATTGGAGCTGCTGGCCGACACTGCCGGCGCCGTCGTCGTCGAAAGAGTCGTTCAGGATCGCCATCGGCTGGATCCGGCTTTTATGCTCGGCCGCGGCAAGGTCGAGGAGCTGGCCAAAATGACAAAATACCTCGATGCGGATCTCATCATTTTCGATGATGACTTGTCGCCGGCACAAGCGAAAAACATAGAGTCCCTCTGCGGGAACAAGATTTTAGATCGCAGTGGGCTCATACTCGATATTTTTGCCAGGAATGCGCGCACGCGTGAGGCGCGCACGCAAGTCGAGCTGGCCCAGCTCAATTATCTGTTACCGCGCCTGACGCGACAATGGACGCACTTGTCTCGACAGGTCGGCGGTATCGGCGTGCGCGGGCCGGGCGAGACGCAGCTGGAGGTCGATCGAAGACTCGTCCGCAGACGCATCGGCGTCCTCGAACGGGAGCTGGAAAAAATAGCCACGCAACGCGCAAATCGGCGTAAGAATCGTTCGCATGTGTTCAAAGCAGCGCTCGTCGGCTATACAAACGTCGGCAAATCAACGATTCTGAACACGTTGACCAATGCGCAGGTGCTGGTGGAGGATCGGCTCTTCGCGACACTTGATTCGACAATACGCGGATTTGAACTGTCGGATCATCGCCGCATCCTGCTCATCGATACGGTCGGATTCATTCGAAAATTGCCGCACCATCTCATCGCATCCTTCAAAAGCACCCTGGAGGAGGCTGTGAATGCCGACTTGCTCCTGCATGTCATCGATATAACGAGCCATAACCTGAGAGAACAAATGGACACAGTCGATTCGGTTCTCGAAGAATTGAAGATAAATGACAAGCCGATCCTCAAAGTCTTTAATAAAATTGATGCCCTGGAGGACAAATCAGTGCTGACCGAATTGAGAGCATCGGAACAGCCGTGCGTCTTTATATCAGCCGAACGCGGCATCTTTATGAACGAATTTCGCGAAAAAATTCGGGCCCTTGTGACAGCCCAGGTTCGTCAAATGACCGTGACGCTGCCCATGCATGCGACAAAGGCGCTGTCCCAACTGCACGACCTGGCTGATATTACCAGTATAGAGTACCAGGACAGCACCGTGATCATCAGGCTGAAAGCGAGCATTGACAACGCTGACCGAATCTCGCGACTTGTCGTACTCAATGCAGAGGGGTGAGGTATGCGGATACTCGTCATTGATGATGATGCAAACATTCGCAGCTCGTTCAAGTGGCTGCTGGAACAGGAGGGTCACCAGCTGACACTGTGCGAAAACGGCGAACAAGCCTGCGACGTCACGCAAGCAGAACGCTTTGACATGGCTTTCTGCGATGTGATGATGCCGGGAATGGGCGGACTCGCCGCGCTGGAATGCATGATTTCCCGGCAGCCGGAGCTGAAAATAATCATGATTTCAGGTCAGGCGGATATCGCGACCGCGGTCAAAGCCACGAAATTGGGCGCTTTTGATTTCATGGAAAAGCCGCTCAATCCCGACAAAGTGCTGTTGGAGGCTAAAAAGCTTGAAAAACAGCTCGCCGTCGAGGCTCAGGTTGACAAGCTGCAAAATATGGTCGATCTCGACTACCAGATGATCGGTGATTCCCCCAAATTGCGCGACTTGATCGAGATGATCAAGCGGGCGGCGCCGAGCGAAAGCCGGATTCTCATCTATGGGGAAAACGGCACGGGCAAAGAGCTCATCGCCCGAGAAATTCATAAGCAAAGTGGTCGCACCGGGCAATTTGTTCAGCTCAATTGCGCTGCCTTGCCGCGCGAGCTCGTCGAAAGCGAGCTGTTTGGCTATGAAAAGGGCGCCTTCACCGGCGCGAACAGACGAAAGATAGGCCTGATCGAAGAAGCTGAAGGCGGCACGCTGCTGCTCGATGAGGTCAGCGATATGGCGCCGGAGACGCAGGCAAAACTCTTGCGGGTGCTGCAGGAGAACGAATTCACGCGCGTCGGCAGCACAAAATCGTTCAAGTTCAGGGTGAGAATTCTCTCGGCCACAAACAAGGATCTGTTGAAAGAGATTAGCGCCGGCAGGTTTCGCGAGGATTTGTATTTTCGCTTGAACGTCATACCGATCCATGTGCCACCCTTGCGCGAACGCAAACAGGATATCCTCTCTCTGGTGCACCATTTTTTAGGTGTCTATGCCGTCAAAAATGGCAAACGCGCGAAAAAGATCGCGCCCGCGGCGCTGCAGCTTTTGCTCAGCTATCATTGGCCTGGCAATATCAGGGAACTCAGAAATACCATTGAGCGTCTAAGCATCATGATTCGGGGCGATGAAATTGGCGAGTCGGATGTGCAGAGCGTGCTCGGTTTCACGGCAACGCCCGATCATTCATTCGACGCCACCTCGAATGAAGATCAAATGCCGCTCAAAGATCTCTTACACTATTTTGAAAGTCAAGTGCTGCAAAAGGCATTCGCCAAATATGATGGAAACGTCAGTCGCATGGCCCTGGCGTTGCAGACAGATCGGGCTAATTTGCATAAAAAATTGAGAAAATTCGGGATAAAATAGCCAATGGCTAGAACTCTTTTCACCGCCTGTCTCTGTCTCCTCAATCTGTCTTGCGCTGTTGCTGCTGCGGATGCGAGATACCGAATTCGGGAGACGAACAGAGCGTACGAGCAGGGCGACTGGATGACTGTCGGCGCCACTCGATTCGTTCGCTATGTCTCCATCGGACACACTTTTGTCTATTTTTCGACGACAGGCGGCATCACCAGGCTGAACAGGTTCAGCTACAAATGGGATTTTCCCTGGACGACCAGCAATGGCTTGCCCGATAATGATGTTTTTCTGGCTGCGATGGATATGAATACAGGCTTTTTGTGGGCAGTGACAAAAGAAGGGATCAGTTATCTGGAACCCGCTTCGCAGATGTGGCGGAGCGCTTTTTATAATGAGATGGGAATGGGCGATCAGTATATCACCTCTGTCGGATTTGGCACAGATCGACAGGTCTACGTCGTGACTTCCGATAACCTCTGGTATGTATCGGACAATGTCTCGGCCCAGTTTCAGGAGATGACGCCGCCGTTATCCGACGAGTTCATCAACTGGCATGGCGCCAGAGAACAAAAAAGCCACTCTTTGCCAAACTTTTTTATGGACGGCGGTTTTTTATTCGATTCGCGCCAGCGTTATATTGATGATTTACAGTTCCGTCACTGGCAGATCACGACGTGGATTAAAGATGACTGGAATAATGTCTGGCTTGGCACCTGGGGGCTGGGCGCTGCACGTGGTGATCTGAATACCATACGACTCGAACTGCTCGACTTTGGTCTGTGGGACGAGGTCGTGGACGATATCGAGATGGACAACGATGCCTATTGGCTTGCCGGTGTGCAGGAGCACGACGAGCCCACTGGCGTCACGGAGTGGCACGGCCTGTTGGCAAAACCTGTCTATTATGAACCTCGACTGATCACCGGTTTTGCCAGCGAAGAGATCACTTCCATTGCCGCCGACGCCCGCGCGGTCTGGTTTGGTACGCGGAACGGACTGGTTCGCTTCGATAAGCGCAAAAATATGTGGCGCACCTACAATATTTCGCATGGCATTCGCAACAGCCTGATCAATAAAGTGATGCTGGATGACCATTTTTTGTGGCTCGCTACGGATTCCGGCATCGACAGGATAGATCTTGCCACGGTCGGGACCGATTCCATGCGAATTACAGCGCTCAAGTTTCCTACGCATAGGCTTGTCAGGGTGTTCGACATCGCCCAGCAGGACGATCTGCTGTGGTTGGCGACAGAATTTGGCCTTTTCAAGTACGACAAGCTCTCCGGGGATGGCGGCTACTATAGTGGTCTGGATGAGAATCTCGTCTCTCGGCCGATATTTGCCGTCTCCGCATGGGGCGAGGAGCTCTGGTTCGGCTCTGATTGGGGCGTCTATGGATTCAATGCCATGACCGACGAATGGCTGGCGCCATTGGCCAAAGAGTACAGGACAGACGCCGGCATCAACCGAATTTTAGCCTCTCACCAGGCCATCTGGGTCGCGACCGATGCGGGCGTGCTGAAATTTGATAAAAGAATGCAGCGTTGGCGGCAATTCACCGAGCTTGACGGCCTGGCTGATGACCGCGTCTATGCCATCGAGCTGGATGGTGATTACATCTATTTTGGCACTGCTCGTGGCTTGACGCGCTTTTATTGGAACAATCCCTTTCGCAATGATTAATGGCTCTTTGATATGACACTCGAGCAGGCTTTAGCATTTCTGGAGAGTCGAATCGTTTTCGGCTGGAAATTGGGACTGGACAGCATGCGTCGTATGCTCGCTGAAGTGGATGATCCGCACGAGCGAACGCGATTTGTGCATATCGCCGGAACCAATGGCAAAGGGTCGGTCGCTGCGATGCTGGAGTCGATCTTCAGAAGCGCCGGGCATCGAACAGGACTCTACACATCTCCGCATCTCGTCGATGTGCGCGAGCGCATTCGATCGAACGGCGAACAGATTGGTGCAGCCGACTTTTGCCGGCTTTTGCATCGCATCCGCCCGATCATCGAAAAATACGATGCCACTTATTTCGAGACCCTCACGCTGCTGGCGTTTCTCTATTTCGATAAAGTCAAAGCGGATATTGTTTTTCTCGAAGTGGGTCTTGGCGGTCGGCTCGATGCGACCAATGTGGTGATCCCTGAATTGTCCATCATCACCACTATTTCTTTCGATCACACTGAGCATCTTGGCGGGACGCTGGCAAAGATTGCCGGCGAGAAAGCCGGGATCATCAAAAGCGGGCGGCCCTGTTTGATCGGAGAGATGGCGGCCGATATCGTGCGCGTTTTCCGCGATCGCGCTGCCAGAATGGACGCGCCGTTTTACCAGTTGAATGCGCTCTATCAATATGCGATCGAGGGACAAGAGTTGGGAGTGACCCGCTTTAGCATCAAGGGCGCGCGAACAGCCAGCTATGTTTTAGGACTGAACGGTGACTTTCAGGTGTCGAACGCCTGCCTCGCCATCGCTGCGTGCGATATCCTGTCGGCCTGGCGCATCGACGATGATCATATCGCGACGGGACTCGAATGCGTGAGTTGGCCTGGCCGATTTCAGCTCATCCGAGGAGAGCCGATGATTATCTGCGATGTCGCCCATAATGTGGCCTCCATCGGACAGCTTGTCCGGACGCTGCGCCAGCTCTGCGCTGGAAAAAAAATTGTCTTTATAATTGGCCTCTTGAAAGACAAGGATGTTGGTCAAATAACGAAGATGATAGCCGAGATCGCCCATTTTGTGCAGCCGGTCGAGCCTGATTCCATCAGGGCAATTTCGGCACAGGAATTGCAATCAATATTCGCGCAGAGCGTCAATTCATTTCCACCTCTTACAGTTGCCGAAGGTTTGCGAAACGTTCTCGCGCAGGCGCGCGAGGAGTGGGTCGTTTGTGTGACGGGCTCACATTATGTTGTGGGAGAAGCGCTCACGGCAATAAAAGGCTTGACAAAGTAGCTTATTTTAATTAATTTTATCAAACCTTCATGACCTCAAAGTTTTGGCATCCCGTTTCATTCTCCGACGAGTATAAAGTGGATAGTTCTGCAAAATGAAACGCTTTCAATAACATCGGGTGAGTTTGTGGCACAAGTCAGTCTTCGACAGGTCACCAAAATTTACGACAACAGTTTTGTTGCGGTCAAAGCCGCTGATATTGACATTCAGGACAAAGAGTTCATTGTTCTCGTCGGCCCTTCCGGATGTGGAAAATCAACCCTGTTGCGGATGATCGCCGGTCTGGAGGATATTTCATCGGGCGAGTTGCGCATCGATGACAAAGTCATGAATCAGGTGCCGCCAAAGGATCGAGATATAGCGATGGTTTTTCAAAATTATGCGCTGTATCCCCACATGACGGTCTATCAGAACATGGCGTTTGGTCTAAAGCTGCGGAAATTCTCCAAAGAGGAGATTGATCGACGGGTCAAAGATGCGGCCGAAATACTGGATATCTCTCACCTTTTGCATCGCAAGCCGAAGGCATTATCCGGGGGGCAGCGGCAAAGAGTGGCTGTGGGGCGCGCCATTGTGCGCAAACCCAAGGTTTTTCTGTTCGATGAACCCCTGTCAAACCTTGACGCGAAACTGCGGGTGCAGATGCGGACCGAGATATCAAAATTACACGCACGCCTGGAATCGACCATGGTTTATGTGACGCACGATCAGATCGAAGCCATGACCATGGGCGATCGCATTGTCGTGCTGAAAGACGGCGTCATCCAGCAGATTGATACGCCATTAAAGCTGTACAACAATCCGGCGAACAAGTTCGTCGCCGGCTTTATCGGGAGTCCGGCGATGAATTTCATTCAAGGCACAATCGAGAAGAATGATCAGCTGGAGTTTCGGACGGAGGGCTTGCTCTTGTCGCTGGCGGATGACATTGCCGAAAAACTGGCGCCGTTTGTGCATGAGCAGGTCACATTGGGCGTTCGTCCCGAGCACATTCAATACAACAGTGACGCGCGCGCCGCTGCGGCGGCCCATATTGAAGTGATCGAACCCATGGGAAATGAGACCATCCTCTATGTTCGGCTTGGGAAAGATGTTTTAACCGCCAGAATTGCCCCGCAATCACACCTCAAAGTTGGCGCTGAGTGTCGTCTGGGATTTGATCTTGCAAAGGCGTATTTTTTTGACCGTCATGATAACATCATTCATTAGGCAGAGGGAATTTTCGACTATTTAGGACACTATCAGAGAAAGTCCCATATACGATTGGGCGATCAACAGATAAAGTCACCTGCCGCATTTTTGCATAGTCTTTTTTATATCTGTTCAATAATGAAAAAAATTTTCAAAACCATTCAAAGAGGAATCCAATGGATATTGCAGAACTGAAAACGAAAAAAATTGCCGAACTCGCCAAGTTGGCGCAAGAAATTGGCGTGAGCGGCGTCACCGGGATCAAAAAAGCTGAATTGATTTTTCGGATCATCGAAAAGCAGACCGAAAAGGAGGGATTGATCTTTGCAGAAGGAGTGCTCGAGGTTTTGCCGGATGGCTATGGCTTTCTGCGCTCAGCTGATTATAATTATTTGCCCGGTCCTGATGATATTTACGTCTCTCCTTCTCAAATCAAGCGATTTGGTATGCGCACCGGCGATACCGTGTCGGGACAGATCCGCCCTCCGAAAGACAACGAGCGATTTTTTGCCCTGCTGAAAGTGGAGGCGATCAATTTTGAAAATCCTGAAGAAGCCAAGACCAAAATCTTGTTCGATAATTTGACCCCACTCTATCCGGACAAACGCATCAATCTGGAGACGAAAAAGGGCGGCTATTCGATGCGAACGATGAACATGCTCACTCCCATCGGCAAAGGACAGCGTGGCTTGATCGTGGCGCAGCCCAAGACGGGAAAGACAATTTTGCTGCAGCAGATCGCCAACAGCATTACGGAAAATCATCCGGAAATCAAAATGATCGTGTTGCTCATTGATGAAAGACCGGAAGAGGTCACTGATATGCAGCGATCCGTAAAAGCAGAAGTGATCAGCTCGACATTTGACGAACCGGCGGAACGCCACGTTCAGGTTGCAGAAATGGTGCTGGAAAAGAGCAAGCGACTTGTCGAATATGGTCAGGATGTCGTCATTCTATTGGATTCCATCACCCGCCTGGCGCGCGCTCACAACGCCGTTGTGCCCCATTCCGGCAAAATTCTTTCCGGTGGTGTGGATGCCAACGCTTTGCACCGGCCAAAGCGCTTCTTTGGCGCTGCCCGTAACATTGAAGAGGGCGGCAGCCTGACAATCATCGCCACAGCGCTCATCGACACCGGTTCACGCATGGACGAGGTCATCTTTGAAGAATTTAAAGGCACCGGCAACATGGAGCTGGTGCTCGACCGTCGCCTCTCCGACCGTCGCGTATTTCCATCGATTGACGTCAATCGTTCTGGCACCAGAAAGGAAGAGCTGCTCTTGGACGAGAAAGAACTCAATCGGATCTGGGTCCTGCGTAAACTTTTGTCCGAGCTCAACACCGTGGAGGCAATGGAATTTCTGTTGAGCAAAATGCAGGGAACCCGCTCCAATAAATCTTTCCTCGATTCGATGAGCGTATAAATAACTTGCATTTTAGGCTACAAGTTTATATTTTAAATGCTTTTGAAAAAATATAGATATTCTATGTGGCAAGGAGGAAACAGTGAAAAAAGGAATTCACCCGGAGTATAAACTCGGCACTGTCCGCTGCGCGTGCGGTAGTGAATTTCAAACCCATACAACCATCGGTGATATCACCGTTGAAATCTGTTCGCAATGCCATCCCTTCTTCACCGGCAAACAAAAGCTGGTGGATACAGCGGGTCGTGTTGACAAATTCCGCAAGAAATACGCGCATTATACGTCATCTAGCAATAAATAGCCATCGTTCATCACAGAGTGCAAGCGGAATGATTGACGATTGTCTGATCATTCCGCTTTTTATTTCCGGCCAGAATGAGAAGGATTGACGTGGAAAAGAAAATAATGGTTGGCGGTCAGGCGGTGATGGAGGGCGTTCTCATGCGCACACCCGATAGTTATGCGGTGGCTGTGCGTCGTCCCAATGGCAACATCGTTGTCAAAAAAGCGGCGTGGCAGACGATCACCAAAAAGTTCAGAGCCGCTGGTTTGCCGATCATCCGCGGTGGCATCATATTGATCGAGTCGTTGATGCTGGGCATTAAAGCGCTGACCTTCTCCGGCGATATCGCTATGGAGGAGGAGAATGCAAAGAGTGGCAAAAATCCATCGAAAAGTGCATGGGAACAAATCTGGATGGTCTTGATGCTGATCTTTTCATTTGCTGTCGGTCTGGCGCTGTTTTTCTATGTGCCACTGCTGATCACAGATCTTTTTAATTTCGAATCCAGCTTTGCTTTCAATGTGGTGGATGGTCTTTTGCGCCTGCTCTTCTTCCTGGCCTATGTTTATTTGATCTCCCTGTGGAAGGACATTCGCCGCGTCTTTGAATACCACGGCGCCGAGCACAAGAGCGTCTACGCCTTTGAGGAGAAAAAAGAGCTCACCGTCGGTGGGGCGCGTCCCTACAGGACGCTGCATCCGCGCTGCGGCACCAGCTTTTTGCTGATCGTCATGCTCACCAGCATCATCGTATTCATGTTTCTCGGCAAGCCGGAAGGGATTGGCGACCGATTGTTGCGGCTGGCGTTCGTCCCGTTCATCGGCGGAATATCGTACGAGTTCATCCGATTATCTGAAAGAGCATCAAAAAATCCGATCGCACGCCTTTTCATCTTGCCCGGACTGTGGCTGCAAAAGATCACCACAAAAGAACCGGATGATGCACAACTCGAGGTCGCGCTGGTCGCCCTTCGCTCGGCATTGGATTTGGATCCGCAGGTTGGTGACTCTCAAGTTGAGATTTTGACCAGGGCAGTCTGACCTGACAGATATAAGGACTATTTGTGCTAGACAAGCTTGAAAATGTGGAAAGACGGTACACCGAAATCGAACAAAAGCTGAGCGATCCCGCTGTCCTGCAGAAGCAAAAGATATATCGGGAATTGGCTCGCCAGCAGGCAGAGCTGGTAAAATTGGTCGAGACGATTCGCGTCTACAAAAAGATCATCGCTGATGCCGGCAGCGCCAGACAACTGCTCGCTGAACATGTTGATGCAGAGTTGAAAGAGCTGGCGGAGAGCGAGCTGGCGGAGCTGAAAGAAAAACAGGAGCAGATGGAAGAGGAGCTCAAAATCCTTCTCATCCCCAAAGATCCGCACGACGCCCGCAACGCGATCGTGGAGATACGCGCCGGCACGGGCGGCGATGAGGCAGGCCTGTTCGCTGGCGATCTCTTTCGCATGTATCAGTATTATGCTGAAAAAAACGGCTGGAAAATCGAAATCATGTCATCGAATCCGCAGGGCATTGGCGGATTTCGGGAAATCATATTCAGTGTGGCGGGCGATGATGTCTACGGCGTCATGAAGTACGAAGCGGGCGTGCATCGCGTACAACGCGTTCCCAGCACAGAAGCCAGCGGTCGAATTCACACTTCCGCCGCCTCGGTGGCGGTCTTGCCGGAAGCGGAGGAGATTGATGTTGTGATCGATGCGAATGATCTGCGCATAGACGTCTATCGCTCGTCCGGACCCGGCGGCCAAAGCGTCAACACGACCGATTCAGCCGTGCGCATCACGCATATCCCGACCGGATTGGTCGTCACCTGCCAGGACGAAAAATCACAGCATAAGAATCGCGCCAAAGCGTTAAAAGTTTTACGCGCGCGTTTGTACGAAAAGGCGCTTGAGGAAGAGCAGGCAAAATTGACCGCTGAGCGCCGCTCCATGGTGAGCACAGGCGATCGCAGCGCCAAAATAAGGACTTATAATTTCCCGCAGGGCCGGGTGACCGATCACCGCATTGGACTGACGCTCTATCGTCTTGAAGACACATTGCAGGGTGATCTGACCGAATTCACGGAACAATTAAAGCTGGCCGATCGTACCGAGAAATTGAAATATATTGAATGAAACAATTATCAGCCGAGAAAAATAAAAAATGGAAGCTCATCGAGTTACTCAACAAGACGGCTGACTATTTATCGGAAAAAGAGTTCGATGACGCTCGTCTGAATGCTGAACTTTTACTCGGCCATGCCCTCGGTCTGTCACGAGTCGACCTGTACACCAACTATGACAGACCACTCATTGCGGAAGAGTTGGATTTGTGCCGGGCGCTGCTGAAGCGGCGAATGGCACACGAGCCGCTGCAATACATTCTGGGGGAAACCGAGTTTTATTCATTGCCATTCAAAGTGACCAGGGATGTGCTCATTCCGCGGCCGGAGACGGAGCTGCTGGTCGAAAAAGTGATTGAACAGTGCTCAGCTCATGACGCGGATCAGGATGATATCCAGATCGTGGACGTCGGCACCGGTTCTGGCAACATCGCCATTGCCATCGCTAAAAATATTGAAAATGCTACGGTCACCGCAGTGGATGTCTCGCGAGATGCTCTCATGATCGCTTACGGCAATGCCCAGGCGCATGAAGTGAATGTCAAGTTCAAAGAGCTGGACGCTCTCAAACCATGGCCGGCAGAATATTCAAAGACTTTTGATATTGTCGTCTCCAATCCTCCGTATATCGGATTTTCAGAGTATGAGAATTTGCCGCCCGAGATCAAAAAGTACGAACCGAAATCCAGCCTGTTGAGTGGAAACGATGGACTTGATTTTTATCGTAAATTTGCGAATATCCTGCCGACTTTGTTAAAGCAAAACGGCACTGCTTTTTTTGAGATCGGCGAGCGCCAGGCATCGAGCGTGAAAAATATCTATGCGGACTGTGGCTTTGCCGACATAAGAGTGTACGACGATATGGCGGGGAAAAACAGAGTTGTGAAAATGCAATGGAATCGGAATGGATGATGAAAAAGAATCGTAATGGCGTTCGGAAACCGAATGAAATCGTCGGTGAACTGCGGGTCAATTCGCAGGGATATGGGTTTGTGTCGCGGGATCAGGGTGATGATGTTTTTATCAGCATGAAAAACATGGGACAGGCTCTGCACAAGGACATCGTCCGAGTGCGACTGTTCGCCACTTCTTCTGGCAAAAATGCTGAAGGCCAGATCGTACAAGTGCTGGAGCGTTCGCGCGAGACGATTGTCGGCACATTTCGTCGAGGCCGCAAGTATGGCTATGTGGTACCGGACGATCTGAAATTGAACCGCGATGTCATCATCGCAGCAGGAAGTGATCGCAACGCACGGGAAGGGCAAAAGGTCGTCTGTCAAATCGACCAATGGGAGCATCATGGCCTCAATCCGTCCGGCCGAGTGATCGAAGTCCTGGGCTTTCCGGAAGAGCTCGGCGTCGATGTCCTCTCTCTTGTGCATCAATATGAGATTCCGACGCACTTTGCTGATGCGGTGCAGCAGCAGGCGGCGAGTATCTCCGACGGCGTCTCTGAAGCTGAATTGAATCGGCGAGTTGACTTGCGGGATGAGATCGTGTTCACGATCGATCCGGAAGATGCAAAAGATTTTGATGACGCGATTTCGCTCGATAAAATGGCGGACGGTGGGTGGCGCATCGGCGTGCATATCGCGGATGTGAGTCACTATGTGACGGAAAATTCTCCCATGGACAGTGAAGCATTCAAACGCGGCACGTCGGTCTATCTCGTCGATCGCGTCATCCCGATGCTGCCGGAACGGATTTCGAATGAAATGTGCAGTCTCTCCGAAGCGAGCGATAAACTCACTTTCAGCGTATTCATGACCCTTTCAGAGCAGGGAAAGCTTCTGAGTTATGATATAAAAGAATCCGTCATCCGCAGCAAGAAGCGGTTTAATTATGGCCAAGTGCAACGCATCATCGATGGCGAGCTGGAGAGCCCGTTCGCAGAAAAGCTCCGCGAGATGCACGAGTTATCAAAGATGCTCATCCAGAAGAGGAAGAGCCGCGGCAGCATCGATTTCGACACCATTGAAGTTGAAATTCCCCTCAATGAAAGAGGCGAGCCCATCGAAATCAAGAGGCGGCTGCGACTCGATTCCCATCGCCTGATCGAAGAGTTCATGCTGCTCGCCAATGAGACGGTGGCCAAACATGTCGGTATGGTGCTCAAAGAAAAGCTAAAGAGGGAACTGCCGTTCGTCTATCGAGTTCACGAAAGCCCGGACAAAGAGAGCGTGTTGGAACTCCTGCAGATGGCGCACGCCTTTGGCGTCGATGTGTCGATGCCGGCGAAAATATCACCACGATTTTTTCAGAACGTCGCTGAGCAGTTTGAACAGCATCCGGCGGCCACTGTCCTGCAGGATCAACTGCTGCGGACAATGATGAAAGCAAAATACAGTCCTGCCAACGTCGGCCATTTTGGTCTGGCCTATCGATACTATACACATTTCACTTCGCCGATAAGACGCTATCCCGATTTGACGGTGCATCGTTTGCTGAAAAGGTATGCGAACAACAAGTTCACTGACTCATCCGAGTTTAATCAGGCAATCGAACAGATCTGCCTAAAGTCGACCAACAATGAGATTCGCGCGCAAAACGCTGAACGCGAAAGCATCAAGCTCAAGCAGCTGCAATTCCTCGAGAACCATAGGCAAGATGTATTTGCAGGACTCATTGTCAGAATTGTCAATTTTGGTTTTTTTGTCCAGTTGCCGGAATTCCAGGTTGATGGCCTTGTGCCCATCACTTCTCTGGATGATGATTATTATATCGTTGATGAACGTAACTATCGCCTGCGCGGACAGAATACCGGCATCGAATATAAGCTTGGGGACACTATAAAGGTCAAGATCGCGCGACTTGATCGGAATGAAAACCTGATCGATTTTGTTATGACCGTTTAGCAATAGCGAAATCCCGGGCAGCCGCCATTTAACCCTTTGGACAATAAAGGAGAAATGAACAAGACGTTTGTTACGTCCTTGATCGACAAAAGAGATATTGCCGAGAATACTCTGCAATTTGTCTTGCAGCGACCGGACGGTTTTGATTTCAAGGCCGGGCAGAACGTAAATGTGAAACTGTCACAGTTGCTCTTTGCAGACAGAAAAGGCGGCCGACGAACATTCTCCATCGCTTCGGCGCCGAGTGAAGAAAATCTATACATGGCGACCCGAAAGACGGGAAGCGGATTCAAGAGAACGATTGCGGAAGCGTTGGGACAGACGATAGAGATAACCGGACCGGCTGGCCGCATGATTCGCGATGAAACACGGCCGGCTGTTCTGCTGGCCGGCGGCATCGGCATCACCCCGTTCCGCAGCATGATCATGGACGCGGTGAATCGTCAGCTGCAACAGCCGATCACCTTGATGTTCTCAAACAACGCCCTGGCCGAAATCGCCTATCACGATCTTTTCCTTGACCTTGAGCGGCAACATCCGGATGCATTCAGATACGTGCAAACGATAACTGGTGAAAAGTCGCACGACGTCGGGTGGTCGGGTGAGCGTCGCCGCATTGATGCTTTTTTTATCAGGGACTATGTGCCGGATCTGTCCGCTGTCACTTTTTATGTGAGCGGACCGCCGGCAATGGTCGCGGCGATTTCAGAGATTCTCAAGAAGGAAAATGTTGATCAAGACCACATCCTCTCGGAATCATTTTGGGGATACTAATTCATCAGTTGCGGATCGAATCAAGAAGGAGGTTGCATCATGAGAAAAGCTTTGTATTTCATTGGCCTGACTGTTCTTGCGCTCGCTATCAGCGCCGCCATACAGCAGCCCAAAGCCCCCGAATTTGTCGAAGGCGAGTTGATCGTCAAATTTTCCGCTGAAATAGCCGCACAAGATGTGAACACGGCGATGACTCGAATCGGTACTGAGACTGTTGAGAGGTTATCGTTCGTCGATGCTTATCATCTCAAGATCACGTCCGATAAATCGGTGAAAAAAGCTGTCGAAGAATTTTCTGCGCTGCCCAACGTGGTCTATGCTGAGCCCAATTACATTTACTCGACGGCGGTGATTCCAAATGATCCTAAATTTGGCGATCTCTGGGCTATGCAGAACACGGGTCAGACAGGTGGTTTGGCCGGCGCAGATATCAGCGCCACGACCGCCTGGGATCTTGCCACCGGCAGTCATGCGGTCATTGTCGGCGTTATCGATACCGGCATTGATTACACACATGACGATTTGGCTGCGAATATCTATACCAATCCTGGCGAAGATGCATGGTCCAATCCGAACGATCCATCCACTGGCGATCGAGTCGACAACGACGGCAATGGCAAAGTAGATGACTGGAAGGGCTGGAATTTCATCAATAACAGCAACGATGCATATGATGACAATATGCACGGCACGCATTGCGCCGGATCCATTGGCGCTATCGGCGACAACGGCGTCGGCGTCGTCGGCGTCAACTGGACGGTCAAATTAATGCCGCTCAAATTTCTCGACGGCAGCGGCAGCGGCACATCGACAGATGCGATCAAAGCGATCGAATACGCCACGGCCATGGGCGTTCATATCATGAGCAACAGTTGGGGAGGTGGCGGATTTTCGCAGGCCATGGAAGAAGCCATTCAAAAGGCCAGTGACGAAGGCATCCTCTTTGTCGCTGCGGCCGGCAATGACGGCACGGATAATGACGCCATTCCGCATTATCCCTCCAATTATGAGGTTGCAAATGTCGTCGCTGTCGCCGCATCGGATCACGGCGACAATCGGGCGCTGTGGGGCAGCAGTGGCGGAGATGACGGTTGCGGCTTTGTCTGTTCGAACGCCGTCGCCGCCACACCGGGATCAAACTATGGCAAAACGACCGTCGATATCGCTGCACCCGGAAAAAATATTCTCAGCACTGTGCCAGGCAACAGCTACGCCTCGCTGTCCGGCACATCCATGGCAGCACCGCACATCGCCGGGGCGGCCGCATTGCTGCTGTCGGTCAATCCCGGTCTCACCGTCGATGGGCTGAAAACAGCGTTATTCACCACCGTCGATCCACTCGATGATTTCACCAACAAGATTGTCACGGGCGGTCGACTCAACCTGCGCGCCGCCGTCGAAAGCGTGCTGCCGACACCCTGAGTTTTTCCACAACACGATCCCATGTCCCGATGTCAGCAAGACATCGGGATTTTTTTTATACCGAAATAATCTTGTATCCAATCCTTGCGATTCTTATCTTTTTGTTCGACAGGTTGCATGAATATTGGAAAAAACGTGAGCAGCGCAATTTATCATATCGGACTGGACATCGGCTCTGTCAGTGCCAAGATCATCGCAGTGTGCCCGGTCGACGTAGGAATACGGCAAACTGGATTTGATGTGACTTGGCTGGATGAAGAAAGACTTTCTCTGAGCAAGTCTGTCAGCGTTCGCGGACAATCCCTCAAAGTGGCGCAGCAGCTCTTGCGCGATCTCTTTGACGCGTGCCCGGCGGATGCAGCGATCTCTTTGAGCGTCACTGGATCGCAGGCCAAGCTTGTCGCCAGCCTGTTGCAGGTTCCCTATATCAATGAGTTCAAGGCCATTGCCCGCGGTGTCGTCGAGCTGGCGCCGAATGCCAAAACGATCATCGAGATTGGCGGCGATGGTTCGCGATATCTCAAATTGGAACCAAACGATCACAGAGAAATCGGGATCCTCGATTACGAGCGAAACGGTGAATGTGCAGCCGGCACTGGATCCTTCATCGATCAGCAGGCCGTACGCATGAATTACAGCGTCGATGAGATCGGCTCTCTCGTTTCGCACGCAGAAGGCTGTGCGAATATCGCGGGGCGATGCTCTGTCTTTGCCAAGACGGACATGATCCACGCGCAGCAGCGCGGTTATTCGCCCGGCGCGATCATGAAAGGGCTGTGCGAAGCGGTGGTTCGAAATTATAAGGGAACAGTGCTACACGGCAAGCCTCTTGAGCCGCCAGTGGTGTTTGTCGGCGGCGTCGCGGCGAACAGCGGCGTCGTCAAGGCCATCCTGTCCATCTTTCATCTGACGGCAGAGGAACTCATCGTGCCGGAATTACATCAATATGTGGGCGCGATCGGCTG
>RQOI01000041.1 GCA_003854995.1 Candidatus Zhuqueibacterota bacterium | reverse complement strand
GACATTGTTCACTTTGCGAATGTTCATTGGCGATCAAAAATGTTGTTAGATCAAGCCGCCTGAAGGCCGGATGTATGGAGCACTCTGGCCTGCACGGATTCTAAAATCGAGTCACGGATAAAGGTGCTGGCATCCAGTATTTCGACGCCAATCATTTCGCCCTGGTCATTCAGTTCAACAGTGATGTTCGGGCCAAGTTCGACGCTTCCCGCCTCTGGCTCGTCTGAAATGACCAGGTGCAGTATGTCATCTTGTTCAAAGTAAACCATATGCGTCTTGTTCATGGACAAACCTCCCAGTTCTAAGTCGGAACCTGATTTGCTGACGTGTTGTCGCATGGATGGTGATGGGTGTTATCGAGTCTTCGTCTGCCTCATACGGTATCATAACCAACAAGTCGCCCATACGTCCGATGATGACCGCACGCCTCGTTGTCATATCGAAATATCGCTCATTCGACGTCTTGACAATATGCTCTATTTGGGACAAGTCAAATCCTCGCAGTTTAGCGCGATATTTCATATAATCTGTCCAAATGACCTGGATATAAGGTTCTGTCATTGAACCTCCTTGCCATTCAACGGCGTTCCCTTGTTTCGGCATTGGCTGCTTTTACACGGAAACGAGAAAACCACCTAACCTTTCAACCCTTTTAACTCGGGCGCGTCGCCAAAATTTTCCTTGTATCTTGCCACAAACTCTTCCATCGTGTACGGCCTGGGCTGCGGGCCGGGGTGTTCGATCACATAGGTCGCTGCCAGCGCGGCGATCCGCCCGGTGATCGGCCAGGGCAGGTTGTGCGCCAGCCCCTTGATCAACCCGGCGCGGAACGCATCGCCGACGCCGGTCGGCTCGAGCACTGCGGCCGGTTTGGCGATGGGAATGTGGATCGTCTCTTGGGCGGTGATGATCTCGCTGCCGTTTTCGCCCAGGGTGACGATGATCGTCGGCACGCGGGCCAGCAGTTCGGTCTGATTCAGTCCTGTCTTTTTCTGCAAGATGCCGTACTCGTAATCGTTCATGATCAGGATGTACGCGCCGGTCAGCCCTTCGACCAGTTCGGCGCCATCGACGCGGGCTACCTGCTGGCTGGGGTCGTAAATGTACGGGATGCCCAGCTCGCGGCATTCGCGCGCATAGCGGGCCATCGCCTGGGGGTCGTTGGGCGAGACAATGGTGATGTCCGG
>RQOI01000405.1 GCA_003854995.1 Candidatus Zhuqueibacterota bacterium | reverse complement strand
TCGAGCGGGATCTGCCGCTGGCGGAATTCCCGCACGACATTCAGCAGCTCCTCTTGCGTCTGATAGCGCTGGCGACTCTGCCAGAATCCCATGGCCCACTTTGGCATCATCGGCGCCTTGCCGGTGAGGTGACGATAGCCGGCGATGACCTCATCGAGGTTCTCCCCGGCGATGAAATAATAGTCGATCTGATCGGCGACTTCAGAACAGAGGGAGAGCGACTTTTGATAGAGCTCTTTTTCCGGGCCCTTGGCGGTCAAGCCGATATAGCCGGCGTTGGGAATCCACTCCACCTTGACGGAAACGCGTTCGCCGGCCTTCATCTTGAGACTGACCATGCGCGCCCACGGCATCCAGTTGACGCGCCAGGAATCGACGACGAGCTCGCCATCGAGCCACAGTCTGGCATAGTTGGAGCTGTAAAAGCGCAAGTTGTAGACGCCGGATTCTCCTTCGAGTTCGCCGCTCCAGCGAATGCTGCCGCGATTTTTGTCAAAGCCAGCGGGATAGTTGTCCCATTCCTCCAGATTGGCATGGGAAATGCGGGATTCGTTTCGCGTCAACAGCCTTTCGCTAAAGGCGGCATCGGCAAAGTACTCGGCGGTCAGGCCGCCGGCGGCGCCGCTTGCGTCGTAGAGTTTGAACGAATCGAGCTGTTCATACTCGGCCGGATCGCCAAATTTAGTGCGGGAATTGTTGTCCCAGAGAATGCCATAGTTTTTATTGGAGACGACGAATGGCACAACGGCGACGCAGTTGATCTGATAGAGATCGACGTCTTTGCCTTTGTAGTTCATCCAGTCATATTGATGCTGGCCGAGGCCATAAAACGCTTCATCGGCAGGTGATTCGAATATCTGCTGAATGTTATAGGTTTGCTCACCCATCACCTCGGCCGGCGCCGTCATTTTGCCGCCGCCCTTTTTTTCAAGGCAAAGTGCGCTGCCAGTTGCATCATAAAAGCCGATCTCACCCGTCTGTGCTGATATTTTGGCGGTCAGGCTAGCGGTGGACAGCGTCACC
>RQOI01000404.1 GCA_003854995.1 Candidatus Zhuqueibacterota bacterium | reverse complement strand
GCCGAGGCGAGATTCTCCGGCTGCCGCGAGCCGGTGACGACAACCTGTTCGCCGAGGAGGGCTGTCTGTTGCAGCGCCAGATCGACAACGGTCACCCGATTCACTTCAACCCGCACCAGCACGCTCTCCGTCTTGTAGCCGATATAGCCGGCTTTGAGCAGGTATTCGCCGGGCGCAATGCCTTTTATGACATACTGACCATTCACATCTGTGCTGGCGCCAATGAAGGTGCCCTCGACAAAGACATTTGCGCCCGGCAGAGGATCGTCGCTGCCGGCATCGGCCACCCGGCCCGAGATCGAGCCGGTGACTTGGGCTGCTAGAGATGCGCTCAAAAAGAGCATGAATATCAGAAAAGCTGTTCGCATGAATGAGAGCTCCGGGTTAGTCGGACACGAAAATCCAGTCGCAGACAATATCGATGCCATCGACGATGGGTTGCTCTTTGGTCAGATAGACGGGCTGAGAGGTGAATTTGAAACTGTCGGGGTCAAAACCATAAAAGCCGAATATTTTCGTATAGTCCCAACCTTTCTGACGATGCTTCCAGACCGCGCCGATGAATTCATACTTGGACAACGGCGCCGGCAGATCATAGGAAGGGTTGGGGTGCTCGAGATCAACTGAAAAGTTCGAGAAAACGGCGTCATTCAGGGTGATATCTTGCGCATCGAGCGTCTTGGTCAAGGCAACTACGCGCACGGCCTCAAAATAGTCTGGACGAAGCGACATATCGGGCAAAACGAGGTGTCCGCGAATGCGCGATGTGCTGACCCCGAGTCCATGATCTATTTCACAGCTTATGAAATGTGGTGAAATGACCATAACCATGAGTGCAAAGGTTGGCAAAAGGATTTTTTTAACAGCAATTCTCATAATTATCACTCAAATATAACAAATAAAATTATATAGTTACTACCTGTCAACGATTTCCGTCAGATATTAGACGTCTTTCACTTTCAACAAGATGACAATAAAAGCAACTATTGTGCAAAAAATATTCACGCAGCACCTCAGCGCACCGCCGAGTCGCAACACCTCTGCGATTGCAGACATGACAGGTTTCAGCTTTCGTCAGAGTGGATCAGGCAGATGGCCGCAGTGGCGGATCAATCCAGAAAAAGATCGACGTGTTCAAATCGCGCGACGTCGACGAGACCGAGATCGGTGAGCTTGAGAGAGGGAATCACGGGGAGAGCCATGAATGACAGCGTCATGATCGGGTCTTTCAGCGTGACGCCGAGGGAATGGGCGGCTCGTACAAGAGCGCCCATGTGGGCGCTGACGACCTCCAGAGACTGATCGGACATCAATCCGGCGATCGGCAGCTCCAACGTCGCGAGGAGATGTTCATCATCGACGACAGCGATGCCGCCGCCCATCTTGTTGACAGCTGTGACCGCCTTGATGATGTCCGCATCTCGCACGCCCACGACGATGATGTTATGGCTGTCGTGCGCAATGGTCGAGGCGATGGCGCCGCGCTGCAGGCCAAATCCCTTGATGAGCCCCTTGCCGACCTGACCGGAGCCGTGGTGTCGTTCCACGACAAATATTTTGAGGATGTCGCGCGCAGGGCTGGATTCAATATATCCATCCGTCGCTCCCACATCGCACACCAGCGTCTCGGTGACAATCTGATCCGGGATGACGCCGATGACGCGCGCTCT
>RQOI01000403.1 GCA_003854995.1 Candidatus Zhuqueibacterota bacterium | reverse complement strand
TTCGCACAGCGATGTAAATGACGACGGCGAATAGTGCGACATAACTCAGCAGCATGGTCAGAGGATGGCCAAGCATGGATTGGCTCATAGCCACAAACCCGGCTTTGGAAAGCAGGTGACCGATGATGAGGACGATCGCATTGAGCGCTATCGCAACCAGAAGCGTGATGCCCAAGAGCCCCCAGGACTGTTTGAGATTGGGATAGGCCCGCTTTTCTTCAAGATCCATCATTCTTTCTCCGTCATTGTTAATTTTACGAAAATATATCCAATCCAGCAAGCTCTTTACTCTGTGAATGAATTCAGATATTCCGGGTAACAATGCTGATTTTTATCGTATATAAGGCAAATAATTCTGACTGGCCGGCGCTCTTCCGGCTTGGCTATTTAAAGGAGTTTACATGGCAGAACCCTTTTTTGTGCCCGTTGAAATCTTTCGGCAAACCTGGCTATTCCATCAAGTCCATGGATTTGTCGATGAATTGGCGCGTCTCTGGCACAGCTGTGCGACGGCGGGACTGCCGCTCGACAGAGTTTATGCGCCCTCCGAGCAGCGGCAGCGCGAGAGTCATCTCGATCTTTTCATCCACAGGCTGCAGGCAGAGCAGCAGAGCAAAAATGCCCGATTTGAAAATCTCGACATGCAGACGCGAATTTTTTCGCATGTGGGCGCTTTTTTCCGAGACGCTCTTGGATTCACGGCAGCGGAACTCGATTTGATCCTTGATCACGGCTTTAAGGAATCGACACGCGAATTCATTCATCTGGCGCGTCAGTTTGATGCGCGGTTGACACCCGCTGACCTTTTCCAGGCCTGCCGCAACGTGTGGATTATGAACGGCCTGCAACTCATGCTGGGACTAAAAATACAACTCACTCCAGCCATCTTTGCCTACAGCATGCTCTATCCCTATACGGATAATTACCTCGATGACAGCGCGATCGCCAGAGAAGAAAAAATGGCCTTCAATGATCGTTTTGCGCAGCGGCTGGCGGGCCACAGCGTGGCGCCCGCGAATGAGCACGAACGGCTCATCTTTGCGCTCATCGAAAAGATTGAAGGACATTTTGATCGCGGCCGTTTTCCGCTGGTATTTGAGAGCCTGCTGGCCATCCATCAGGCGCAGTCGAAAAGTGTCCTCTTGCTGGGCGCCGAAAAGTTGTCAAACGAAGAGATCCTCCGCATCAGTCTGGAAAAGGGAGGGGCGTCGGTGCTGGCTGATGGTTATCTGGTGGCCGGCGAATTGACAGACGAGCAAGCCGACTTTATGTTTGGCTATGGCGCCTATCTGCAATTTCTCGACGATCTGCAGGATGTCGATGAAGATGATCGCCTCGGACAGCGATCCATCTATACGCTGGCAGCGCAGAGAGGCCCACTGGATGAGATTGCCACGCGCACGCTGATTTTTGGCGAGCGGGTGCTGGCCGGCCAGCGAGGATTCACTGGCCAGGCCGCAGTGGATTATTCGGGATTGATGCGCACGGCCATTCAACTCATGCTGCTGGAAGCGGTGGGATTTGCCGGTAAATATTTCACGCCGGCGTTCATGAAAAAGATTGAAAAATACTCGCCCTTTCGATTTTCGCACCTGCAGGCGCTGAAAAAACGACACGCCCCCTATTACATGTCCATGTTCGGTAAATTGATTTAGCCGTTTATTTCAGTTTCCTTATATAGATCGTGCCGGAAAAATTGGTGAATTCTATGTCCTGGCCGCCGCCATTCAATGGAATTTCCGTCAGCTGCTCGATGGTGGCTTCATAGCCATCATCGCTTTTCTTCTCGGCTTTATCTCGCGCTATCTTTCTCTTTGAGGTGTCGAAATCCGTGTAAATATCTCCGTGCGATTTGAGCTTTAAATCTGCTTTGAGATTTGCCGGCAACGCCACATCGATATCGCCGCCAAAGGTGCTGAAAGACATGGGCTTGCCGGCGACGTTCCGGATGGTCGCCTCGATATCGCCCGTTGTGTTGGCAATGACTGTGCCGCCCACATCACGCAATGTGATGCCGCCGCCCATCGCTTCTACCTCGATCTCGCCAATGACATCCTCGACCTGCACGGCGCCGGTCAGGCTCTTGAGCTGAAGCGATGTCTGCTTCGGCACAATGATCTCCAGTTCATTGCCGTTCTGATGCACAAAAGACATCGGCGGCATATTGATTTCGATGACATTGTTGCGCTCTTCCACATTGATGCCAAAGTGAGACGATTGAATCTTTTGCAGACCCTTGATCTTTTCAGGATCCGGTGCATCTTTGTTTTCTTCCTTTTCCCCATGGACAAAAAGTGTGCTGAAATTCATCGCCGGGACGACCAATCGTCGGACATCATCATTTCCTTTTGACAGAATGATGACCTCGCGTCCGGCATGTGTTTTCACCTTGATGCCGCCCATGATCATATCGGCTTTGACCGTGCCCGGTTGGGACGGATTGCTGAACGCCACGATGAGGCTATCGACGTCCTCCGCCTGAACAGCGGCGAAAAGGAATGCGAGAGCAATGATGGTCTTGTGCGTAAATTCTCTCATTTTATTCTCCTCTCATAATGAATCTCTTTTAAGCGTGCCGATCGTCCACTTGATGTGCTGGCGAACGGCATTGTGAACGTCTTCATCCTGCTCGAGCAGGTGCAGCAGCTCCGCCGGATTTTCAGTCTGACGGATGAAATCGATAATTTCAATCTGGACGAGCGGCGATGTCTGCTGCGAAAAGGAAGAGATGATTTTTTGCCGCGTATCTGCATCGCCGGCAAAAGGCCGCAGCGCCCGCAATGCGGCCAGCCGCACATTGGTGTTGGGATCAGTCTCGACCGTATACTGCAGCGCTGCGCGGATGTCCTCGCACGGCTCGACCATGGAACTGTAATTGATCGCCTGCAGTCGGTCTGCGGACGATTGCTGTTTGAGCATCGATAACATGACCATCTGCCGCATGTCGTCGAGCTCGCCGGCCAGCTGAGCAACCTCGCCTCTGGAGCCGGAACGGACGGCGATGCCGAGCATGAATCCGGCGGCCAGCAGCATGGCGGCAACGCTGAGCTGGAAGGCCAGTTTGGCTGCTACGCTTTTTCGGCCAAAGCCCAGCCAGCTGCCCTCTTGTTGTGTCTCGCGCAGCCCCTGTTGATAACCGGCGAGCATCGTGTAAAATTGTTCCGCCAGTTTTTCACTCGGCTTTTCTTCGGCAATGTCATCCAGCTGCTGCCATGTTCGCTGAAACGATTCGAACGCGGTCCGGCACGCAGCGCACTTTTCGAGGTGATTTTCAATCTCGCGCTTGGTCGAATTTGCCAATTCATCTTTGTAAAAAGCGACGATCTGCTTTTTTATCTGATCACACGACATCTTGTTGGACCTCAGTTAATTCAGCATAGATGGCGCCGAGCGCTTTGACCGCTCGGTGAACTTTGACTTTGGCGCTGTTGACCGGACATCTGAGTATCCTGGCCATCTCTTTCAGCGACAGATCTGCAAAGCGCGCCATCAAGATGACCTCGCGATGTTTTGGCGAAAGCGTCCGCAGCGCCTGATGAAGAATCTCGACCTGCTGCTTTTTGATTGATTCGTCGAGCGGCGTCGGCTCCTCATCGCTGATGTGCAGGTGCTTTTCGCCCAATGGATCGAAATTCCTGTTTTTGCGATAATGATCAACGCCGATATTTCGCGCGATCTGAAACATCCAGGAGATGAAAGAGCCTTCGCCCTTGAAGGTGTGGCGAAAACGCAGCATTCGCAGGAAAACATCCTGCGTCAGATCTTCGCTCACCGAGCGGTCGCCTGTCAACATGACAAAATAGTTGTACAACTTGACGTTATGCCTGTCAAAGAGGTGGCGCAACTGGTTCAGCTGGCCATCACGAACGAGAAACATAATCTCCTTGTCAGATCGTGCATTCAAACGAGGCGCCTTTTTTGTTCATCTATATACACGGATGATGAAAGAAATG
>RQOI01000402.1 GCA_003854995.1 Candidatus Zhuqueibacterota bacterium | reverse complement strand
CTGGAACACATTCATTTCGACAAATACGGCAACAAGAGATATGTTGAAATTCATGGCTTTCCCATTTTGGATGATGAGAACAATGTCTCGCAGATGATTGAATATACTCTAGATATAACAAAGCGGAGAGAAGCGGAAGAGGCTTTGGCGGAGAGCGAGGCGAAATGGCGGTCGTTGGTCGAAAATTCGCCCGATCACATTACATTGCTTGACAACAGCGGCAAGATTCTCTTCATCAATCATACTGTCCCCGGATTGACGAAAGAGCAGGTCATCGGCACATCATTTTTCGATTATGCATTGCCGGAGTACAGAGAGATCACAAAAGCATGCTTTGATCGGGTGCTGCGGAGCTCAGCACCAGACAAATTTGAAAGCATCTATCAGTCCGAAGATGGTGCGCGCACATATTTTGAATCGCATGTCGGTCCGGTCATCAAGGCGGGTGTGGTCATCGGTTTTACTGTGAGCAGTCGGGATGTAACCGAGCGTCAGCAGATGCAGGAAGCGTTGAAAAGATCGCATGACGATCTTCAGCTGCGCGTCGACCAGCGCACCCGGGAGCTCGAGGAAACCAATGCGGCCTTGCGGGCTGAAATCATCGATCATCAGCAGGCCGAAGCGGCGCGTGCGATCGCCGAGCGGCGACTGGAAGAGCAAAGGATCATTGCCATGCGCTCCGACCGCTTGCGCTCGCTGGGCGAAATGGCGACGGGCATCGCGCATGAGCTCAATCAACCACTGGTGGGCGTGCGCGGCCTGGCCGAGCATCTGCTGATCGGCTTGGACCGCGGCTGGGACGTGAGTGAGGACAAGCTGCGGGAAAAGCTTTCCCTCATCATTGAACAAGCGGATCGCATGTCGCATATCATCGACCACGTTCGCCTGTTTGCCCGTTCCGCGGACAAGCAGGAGATGCATCGCATTCGCGTGAATGAGGTGGTGCTCTCCGCGCTTGAACTCTTGAAATCGCAGTTGCAGGCGCGCGCCATCCTCTTGGAATCGACGCTATGTCCAGCTGATTGTCACGTTCTGGCCAATCCATTTTCTCTGGAAGAAGTCATTTTGAACCTGCTGATCAATGCGCGCGATGCGGTCGAAGCAAGAATCAGTCACAAAGATGAAACGGCGCAGGCTCGTATCGAATTGAAAACAAGGTTAGAGCAAAAAGATAAAAAGCGGGTGATCAAGATTGAAATAACCGACAACGGCATGGGCATCAAGCGTGAAATCTTGACTAAGGTTTTTGATCCTTTTTTCACCACCAAAGAACCGGATAGGGGCACAGGTCTGGGATTGACGATCGCAAAATCCATTATCGAACAATTTGGCGGCATCTTAAAATTAAAGTCGGTTTATCGACACGGGACAACTGTGACGATCACCTTGCCAACACTTGATGAGTAATTAAGCGATGAAAAAAATAGAGCCAACATCCGCCCATCCACTCGCCATTTTATTGGTGGATGATGAAGCCATTGTTCGCAAAACAATTGGCGATTATTTGACAGAATTGGGACATCGGGTGCAGCAGGTCAGTGACGGTGCAAGTGCGCTGCAGTGGCTGGAGAAACAGGATTATGATATTGCGCTGGTCGATATGCGCATGCCGGGCATGGACGGATTGGCGCTGCTGCAAAAAGTCAGGGAGATTTATCCCGAGTTGTCGGTGGTCATCATCACCGCGCACGGCAATATGGAGATGGCGATCCAGGCGTTGCGGCTGGGCGCTGCGGATTTTCTCACCAAACCGATCAAACTGCTCGAGCTGGATGCGGTGCTGGAGAAATCCATGCAGCTGTTGAAACTGCGGCAGGAAGGGCGTCATCTGCGCGAAACCATTCGCGGG
>RQOI01000040.1 GCA_003854995.1 Candidatus Zhuqueibacterota bacterium | reverse complement strand
TGTTCCCGCTGGCGTTCGGCATGACGCCGGAGGAGCAGGTTGATGGCGTATTTGCCAGTCTCGTCGATAATGTCGAAAAAAATGGCGGACATCTGGACACCGGCATCCTGGCCACGCCGCTGCTGCTGGAGGTGTTGACCGACAGGGGACGGCCGGATCTGGCGTTCACGATCATGAACCAGCGCGATTTCCCGGGATTCCACTATATTCTCGGCAAAGGCGCGACAACGCTGTGGGAGGAATGGGATGGCCGCGGCTCGCACAGCCACCCGATGTACGGCAGCGTCATCCGCTGGTTTTTCAAGGCGCTGGCAGGCATTCAGCCCGATCCGGCGCAGCCGGGATTCAAGCACATCCTCTTCAAACCGATGCCATGCGGCAAAGTGACCTTTGTCAAGGCGCACTTTCACTCGCTCTACGGCCGCATCCGCAGCGACTGGCAAATCGACCAAAATCAATTCTTCTGGGATATCGAGATCCCGGCCAACACCACTGCGACGGTCTATGTGCCGGCGCTGGATCAGGCGCACGTGACCTTCTCAATAGTAAAGGGGATTGAATTTATCAGACAGGAAGGCGGGCGCGCTGTTTATGCCGTCGGATCGGGAGCCTATCAGATCAGATCGGACATCTCCGGCGTCTTCATGCCCGGTCGCTGATCAGCATGTCAGATCGGCGCGACTTTTTCATCGACGCCGGCGCCATGGCCAGCAGCGTCCCGAGCACCATGATGATGCCTCCCAGCCAAATCCACAGGACGAGCGGATTGATGAGGATTGTCACCGTGGCGATATCGGCGGTCATGTCATAGTCCGCCAGAATCACATAGATATCTTGCTTGAGCGTCGAGCGAATGCCCACTTCTGTGGCGGGCTGAAAGTTCTCAAAAATGAGCTTTTCCGACGTGATGACGTCGATCTCTTGCCCGTTTTTCAGGATGACAAAATGGGCGGCATCGATGATGCGGTCGGTCGCCCGCGCTCGGCTCAGGCCAGTGAAGAGCAGTTCATAGTCGCCGATGTCGATCGTCGTCCCCTTTTGCACGGTCGCGGTCTGTTCACTGATGAAGGCGGATGAGCCGACAATGCCGATGAAAAAACAGAGGACGCCAAGGTGCACGATGGCCGCGCCATATCGACGCTTTTGCTTCAGGATGAGGGAAAAGAAAGCCAGGATGCAATTTTTCGACTTTTGCTCGGCATGAACGCGAGCGGCTCGAACGGAATCCTGGATGATGGTGCTGATCGCAAAAACAGCGATCGCGAGCGACAACAGCGGAGCAAAGCCGCGCACGCCCATGACAATGAGCAGCGCCGTCACCAGCCCGCTGATGGCTGCCGGGATGAGCATATTATGCAACAGTCTTTTCGCGCTGGTCTTGCCCCACGACAGCGCCGTACAGACGCCGATGAGCGCAAAGATGGCAATGCCGATGGGCGCCGCCACGCGATTGAACCACTCTTCGCCAACGCTGAGGGGCTGACCGGTGAATAACTCGCTCAGTGTTGGCGTCAGGACGCCGATGAGCACGCCGACGGCCATGGCGGAGAAGAGCAGATTGTTCAGCAAAAAGCCCGACTCTTTGGCCGTCCAGGCGCCAATTTCCTGCCGACCTTTCAGCAGCGGCGCCCGCACGTTGAGCAGGATGGTGGAGACGATCAAAATCAGCGCCAAAAAACCGAGGAAGAGCGGCCCCAGATCGGAGACGCCAAAAGCGTGCACCGAGGCGATCAAACCGCTGCGAGTGACAAAGGTGCCAAAGATGGTCAGGGCAAAGGTGATGACAATCAGCGCGATCGTCCACCCTTTCAGCACGCCTTTGCGCTCCTGCACGATGATCGAATGCAAAAAGGCGGTGCCGGTGAGCCATGGCAGCAGCGATGAATTTTCCACCGGATCCCAGGCCCAGTAGCCACCCCAGCCCAGTTCGACATAGGCCCATTGCATGCCCAGTATATTGCCGATGGTGAGAAAGAGCCAGGAGAACAGCGCCCAGCGTCGAATGGAGCTGAGCCAGCGATTTTCCAGCCGACCGGTGATCAGGGCGGCGATGGCAAAGGCAAACGGCACGGTGTAGCCGACAAAGCCGATATAGAGAGCCGGCGGGTGAAAGACCATCTCTATATTTTGCAGTAAGGGATTCAATCCCCGGCCATCCTCCGGCGTGAACGGCAGGCGCGCGAACGGACCGGTCTTGAAGACGAGCAGGTAGAGAAAGAAAAAGATGGTGACCTGTAGCACGCCCATGGTATAGGGCAGCAGATCGGGATATTTACGACGATTTTGCGCCAGCACAATGGCGGCGTAGATGGTCAGCAGCAGGCACCAGAACAAAAGCGAGCCGGCCTGACCCGCCCAGAAGGCGGCCATGGTGTAGAACCACGAGAGCGCCCGGTTGGAATAGTTCGCCACGTATTCGATCCGGAAATCGTGCGCAAACAGGGCATATTCGAGCGCGATCGAAGCCACAGCGACGAGGACCAGGACAGCCATGCTGGCGCGATGGGCACTGCGAAGGTATTTTGAAGACGAGTTGTTACCGACAACAAAGTAGAGGATGGCAGCATAGAGCGAAAGGACGAGGGCGACATTGAGCGCCTGATAGCCGATTGTTATCAAAAGAGCACCTGTATGCTGGTTATGCAAAAATGGCTATAAAATAATAATTTAGCAAATTCGCGGGCGATACGCAATTAATAAAGTCGGGCTTGA
>RQOI01000401.1 GCA_003854995.1 Candidatus Zhuqueibacterota bacterium | reverse complement strand
TTGATGGCGATGAGATCATTGGAGGGATTGCCTTCGTGAATGGCTGCGTACACGGTGTGAATGGCTTCGCCCTCGCCTTTGGCCACAGTGAGCTTTTGATACTTTTCCGCTTCCGCGACCTTTTTAATTGCTTCGGCATCGCCTTCGGCCTTGAGAATGGCGGCTTCCTTGATGCCCTCGGCTTCGAGGATGGCCGACTTTTTCTTGCCCTCTGCTTCGAGAATCATGGCGCGCCGTTCGCGTTCCGCTTTCATCTGACGATGCATGGCCTCGGTCACATCTTTCGGCGGCTCAATTTTCTGCAGCTCCACGCGCGACACCCTGACGCCCCACTTGTCCGTCGCGTCATCCAGTATCTGACGCAGCTGCGTGTTGATGGTCTCTCGTGACGTCAATGACTCGTCCAGCGCCATGTCGCCGACAAGGTTACGGAGGTTGGTCTGCGCCAGCTTGGTGACGGCCATCCAAAAATTCGCGACGTTGTAGGTGACCTTGACCGGATCCGTCACTTCGTAATAGACCACGGCGTCCACTTCCACAACGACATTGTCTTTGGTGATGACTGCTTGTGGCGGGATGTCGACCACCTGCTCGCGCACGTCGATCCTGACAATTTTTTCAATGAACGGGACAATCAGTGTCAAGCCGCTGTCAACTGTCCTCTGATACTTGCCCAGTCGTACGATCAAGCCTTTTTGATACGGCTGCACAATTTTCAGCCCGCTGGCAGCAATGATAAAGACGACGATGGCGATGACGATGAGTGTAAATTCCATGGCATTCCCCTTTATGATAGTGAATGAACGATGAGATGAGTGCCGGCAATTTGAACGGTCCGCACGTGTGTGTTCACCGGAATGACGGTTCCGTCCGCGCTCTCGGCGCGCCACTCCTCATGATCCATGCGAACGAGTCCTTTACCCTTGTCATTGTTGATCTCTTCAATCACAATGGCCTCTTTGCCAACAAAACGATTTGCGCCAACGCCGGGCGGCTGTTCCTTGGTTATCTTGTCGGCAAACCGGCGGGAGATGAGCACCAGAAAAAGAGAAATACAGACAAAGCCCGCAAGCTGCCAACCGGCGCTGAGCCCGACGAGCGCCAGGATACCGGCGCCGACGGCGCCGATGCCAAACCACATGATGAAAAAGCCGGCGGTAAAGATCTCCGCAACGACAAAGATCGCCGCCAGAATCATCCACAAGATCCAGATGTCAAGTCCTAACATAATGTCCCTCGATTGTCAGTTTGATAACGGTATTTATAAACAGCACATAAAGACTTATTCAAATGCGAATGAAAAAAAATTAATCCGGCCATTCATCGTTTTTCTCCCAACAGGAACAAGAGTTCAACTCGCTGAGCTTTATCAGGCGCTGTACAGAAAGCGTTTTATTTTTTTTGTCGGCGTCTTTTCAAATTCTTCCGGAAAGATGTCAATTTTCGCGATCGCCGCATAGTTGGGCAGCCGGGCATTGATCGCCTTGCGGTTGTCTTCC
>RQOI01000400.1 GCA_003854995.1 Candidatus Zhuqueibacterota bacterium | reverse complement strand
TGATCGGCTTGTCGCGCATCGGCGTCGGCGTGCATTGGCCGGCCGATGTGTTGGCCGGTTTGGCGCTGGGCTGGCTGAGCGCCTGGGCTGGCTGGAAGATTGCGGCGAAAATCCCGATCGGCAGCGGCTTTGTCTTTCAGCTCATCACTGGATTCATCCTGATCGCCGGGGCCGTGGTCTTGCTCATCCGTTACGATACGCACTATCCGCAGACGGATTGGTTGCGCTATACGCTGGGCGCGATTGCGCTCGCGTGGGGTATTATCGATTACATTTTGATCATCGTTCATAGAAGAAGGCCGGCAGCTGCTCGCTAAGAAAGCTCATCCACACCCGTATCAGAGGCCGTTGAGGAGCTTGGCGCGGCCTTTGGCCGCAACCAAAAAAAGAGAACAATGTTGTAGATTTGTAATACAAAGGCCTCAGAGATTGTTTTTTTTCGCTGTTAATCTGCATTGTGCTCAAAATGCGGTCTAATCGCCCGCAGCACCGACGCGGACGGCCCATTTCAAAACAATCTCGATTTTTTTTTGAGCAAATAGAGTCATCATTAATTTTTATAATTTTCTTTGCGTGTCCTTTGCGGCTCGGCGGCTTTGCGTGAGTTTAGATCCATCAAGCCAAATCGAATTTAATTCATTGTTCTTTCTCCATGTGTCCAGAAAAAATTGTGGCTAAAGACGAGTTAAAAAAGGGAGAGCTGCTCGTCGGCTTTGCTGCGGCCAATGCACGCTAACTGGGGATAGTGATCGATGAGCGTTACTGGGATGAGCGGTTGGTCGCCGAGGTGCGCCATCAGCTGCAGCGCATTGACGACGGCCTGGCCGCGATAGTGGTTGTTGAAAATGATGAAAAGAGCCGCGGTTTTATTGCGGATAGCCTTGATGTTCTCGTAAATCGACTCCATTTCAGCGGCGTTGTAGAGATAGTCATAGCGCTGCGCGACCGTGCTGCTGTCGTTGAACCACATGGCCGCGTTTCGGCCGTGCAGGCGCAGATAGGCGAAATTCGTCGTCACGATGGAGGAGGGCGGCAGCGCGTGGTTGTGCGGCGGCTCATCGATATTGACAAAGCCGACATCCGCCTGTCGCAGCCGGTCGAAAGTGTCCTCGGTCATCCAGCTGTCGTGGCGGAACTCGATTGCGCGCGGAAAATCCGCAAAGATGTTGAGGAGCTTGAACAGTGCAGCCCGGTTCTCTGCCGTCTGTTTGAATCGCCAGGGAAACTGGATGAGCAGCGCCGCCAGCCGCGATTCCCGCTGCAACCGCTCGAGGATGGCGCAAAAATCGTTGATCTGCTCCCTTTGCGGGGGATAGTCGGCGTGGGTGAACTGCTGGAACAGCTTGAGGCTGAAGCGAAAGTTCTTTTTGTCGCGAATTTGCTCGAGCCAGTTGGCGACCGAGTCGAGCGCCGGAATTTTATAAAAAGTGCTGTTGATCTCTACGAGATTGAAAAAATCAGCGAGATAGTGCAGCTCCTGAAAACCTCTTGGCCGGTGCTGCGGATAAACGATGCCGCGCCAGTCTTTATAGTTCCAGCCGGCCGGGCCGATGAGAAGGGAATTGTCCAGGGGAATTGTCATTGCTATTTTTTTACTGCCAAAGTGATGTGACGCAGAGCGTCACTTTCCGTATCTGTTCGTTTGCGCCAGAGCCGTGATCGCTGCCAGGCGGAGCCTGGTAGCGAGGTGGGATTTTCTCAGCCACCGATTGTCACGGATGAAACACGGATAAATTAGCAAGCAAATTGATAAAATTCCAGTAAAACGTCAGTCTTTGCAAGTCGAGGAAAGATTAACACCAGGCCACGAAAGCACAAAGGGGCACCAAGAATAACATAAAGCTATTGATGCTCCAGGCCATGTTTTTCCTCGTGATCCCTCGTGTTTTCGTGGTTTTGTGTTGATCTTTTATCTGCTTTACCAGTAACGGGCCTTTTGCAAATTCCATTCTTCTTTTCAATAAATATGCAAGTTTGGAAAAAAATTTGTATCTTGCACTGAAAGGAGCTTCTACACGCACAAAGAATTCCAATGTCCATTTTCATCAGCATTAAACGACTCTTTCAGCACTCTGCCGTCTATGGCATAGGCCATATTCTCAATCGACTCATCACTTTTTTGCTGATTCCGCTCTATTCCAACACTTTTGCCAAGGATGAGCTGGGCGTCTATACCCTTGTCTTTTCTTACATCGTCATCCTGACCGTCGTCTATTCCTATGGCCTCGACACCGCCTTTTTTCGTTTCTACATTCTGGACGACACGCCGGCGGGCCGGGACAAGGTTTTTTCCACTGCTTACAACTCTATTTTCCTGACCTCGCTCTTGCTCTCCGGCATCATCATGTTGATCCGCGGGCCGCTGGCGGCGCGACTCTTCAGTCCCGAGATTCACGCGCTGCCCGTCGATTTGCCGCTGATGATCGTGCTCTCGGCCGGCATTCTCTTTTTTGATTCCATGATGCTCATGCCGTCTCTCATCCTGCGCGCCGAAGAAAAGCCGATGCAGTTCATTTTCTTTAAATTTCTCAACGTCGTCATCAATTTTGCCTGCAACTTTATGTTCATCATCAATCTGAAGATGGGCATCGAAGGCATCTTTGTCGCCAACCTCGTTTCGTCGGCTTTGACCTTTCTGTTGATGCTGCCCATTGTGCTCAGCCATTTCAAATTGATATTTCACTGGCCGACCTTCAAAGATCTGTTCGCTTTTGGCATCCCGTATCTGCCGTCGACGCTCTCGGTCGGATTGATGGATACGATCGACAAGATCATCCTCGAGCGTCTCGACTCGGTGGAGATGGTCGGACTCTATGGCCCGAATGCCAAGATGGGCATGTTCATGGCCCTCTTCATCACTGCCTTTCGCTTTGCCTGGCATCCGTTCTTTCTCTCCACGTCCAAACAGGCGAACGCGCAGGAGGTGTTCAAAAAGGTATTCACCTATGTCATTCTGGCGTGCAGTTTTGTCTTTCTCTTCTTTTCTCTGTTCATCGATGATATCGTTCGGTTGCGCGTCGGTCGTTTCAGCCTGCTGGGAGAAGAATATTGGGAGGGGACGGTCGTCGTGCCGATCATTTTCCTCGCCTATATCTTTTATGCCGCCTATATCAATTTCATCATCGGCATCTATCTGGAAAAGAAGACAAAATACCTGCCATTCATCACCGGCGCCGGCGTGCTCGGCAATATCGCGGCATTGTATCTGTTGATCCCAACCATCGGCTTTGTCGGCGCAGCGTGGGCGCGCGTGGTCGCCTATATGATCATGGCGTCTGCGCTCTATGTCGTCGGACAGAGGCTCTATCCGGTGCAGCATGAGTGGGGCCGCATGGTCAAGATGGGGCTGGTCGTCGCTGCTATCTTTGTCCTTGGCCGCTCCGATTGGGTCGCTTCCAGCGTCCTGCTCAAAACTGCGCTGTTCCTGCTCTACCCGGCGGCCCTGTTCGTCGTCCGCTTTTTTGAAAAGAGCGAGCTGTCGGCAATGAAAAGAATGTTGCATCGCCCATCGATCGATAGAGCGCCATGAAGGATAAGAGAGCGCTCAAAGAATTCTACGATCGGGTCGGCGCCGCCTATCCTGAAGAGGAGCAGGTTTATCGCACCCTGCGCGGCAGGCTGCGCAAGCGTTTTGTCATCGAGTGGCTGCGCGCGCAGACCGGCGCACTGCTGGAAATCGGCACAAATCGCGGCATGTATCTGCACTATTATGAGGGCGTGCGCGTCGGCGTCGATCTCAGCCAAAGCGCACTGCAGCGCGCTCGTCGTGGCGCGTCCGTCTTTTATGCCGTCGCCGACGCCGAACGGCTCTGCTTCAAGTCGGGTGCATTCGATCGCGTGCTCTGCAGTGAGCTGCTCGAACACTGTTTTCATCCCGCGGCCGTATTCGACTCCATATACCAGGTGCTCAAGTCGGGCGGCTGTGCGCTGCTGACGACGCCGAACTATAGAGGCGAGCGGCCGACCTGGGTGGCTCTTGGCGCTATGGCCGACTATGGTGTGACCGGAGATCAAGGCGCGCGCTATTTCCATACCGCCTACCGCCCGCAAGAGCTGGCCGAATATGCCGAGCGGGCTGGACTGCAGGTTGTGCGGGCAGGAACGCTGGAGAAAGAAGTGAAATATGCCGCGAAAATTCCCGCTGCGATCTTGAAGACTGGTCGATGGCTGAACAAACGGCTCAAGTCGGCGAGATTTGCGCGCTGGAATCAAGATCTCTTCCAGCACTTGTCGCTGCTCTGCTATAATGTCGCGCATTACACGCTTTTGGAAAGGGTGGCCCTGTTGTTTGTGAAAGAAGGCGTCCGTTCCTATATCATCATGAGAAAAGGCGAGCTATGATTATCTATTTTTGCGGTTCAATTGCAGGTGGTCGTAACTACCTGAGTACCTATACAAAGATTGTCCGATATTTGCAGGCCTTGGGCCACCGCGTACCGACCGAGCACATCATCGATCCCGAGGTCTTGCACGCGGAAAAAAAGCTGACGGCGACGCATATCTATCAACGCGATGTGGAGTGGCTCGCAACGTCAAAAGCCGTCATTGCCGAGATTTCCAACCCGTCTTTGGGCGTGGGCTATGAGATCGGTCATGCGCTGCAGCTGGGCAAGCCAGTTTTGGCTCTGCATGAGAAAGGACTGTTTATCTCCTGCATGATCACCGGCAATACGCATCCCAATTTGTCCGTCAAAGAGTATGGTTCAGATGACGAATGGA
>RQOI01000039.1 GCA_003854995.1 Candidatus Zhuqueibacterota bacterium | reverse complement strand
GTGGTGACGACGATTCCGATCTATCCGCCGTTTTTATCCGCGCCGAGAAACCAGGGGCGAACGCTGTCCACTTTTGCCATGATCAGAAACGGCGAGCGCTGGGAGTTCGACTGGGCGGCGTTTGCCAAGGCCATCACCGCAAGGACGAGACTGTTCATCCTCTGCAATCCCCACAATCCGCTCGGACGAATCTTTTCGCGAGAAGAACTCTTGCGGCTGGCGGAGATCTGTCTGCAGCATGACCTCATCATCTGCGCCGACGAAATCCATTGCGACCTGCTGCTCGAGCGGGACAGGCCGCATCTGCCGATGGCGACGTTGTCCCCGGAAATCGCGGACCGGACGATCACCCTCATGGCGCCGAGCAAGACCTTCAACATCGCCGGCCTGGGACTCTCCTTTGCTGTCATCCCGAATGCACAGCTGCGGGGGAGATTCGAAGAGGCTATGCGGGGCATTGTGCCGCATCCGAATCTGTTCGGCTATACCGCTGCGCTGGCAGCCTATCGCGACGGTCAGGAGTGGCTGCGCGAGCTGCTCGACTATCTCCGCGACAATGCGCGCATCGTGCAGGATCGCATCAACTGCATGCCCGGCTTGACGACGACGCCCGTCGCAGCCACCTATCTCGCCTGGATCGACGCCCGACAGCTGGGCGTGCGAAATCCGCAATCGTTTTTCGAAGCGGCGGGCGTCGGACTGTCGGATGGCCGCGAGTTCGATGGGCCCGGATTTCTGCGCCTGAATTTCGGCTGCCCTCGAGCCATGCTGACCAAGGCGCTGGGTAGAATGGAGAGAGCGATCGCTTCGTCCCCGTTCTCTGCAAATCTGTAAACGCTCTTGAAGCTGTTTTCAGTAAAAAAATTGATCATGGCCATGACAGACGATGCATCGCACAACAAAAGCCGCTCCCTGCTGCGCGACCGCAATTTGCGCATCATCTTTTCGGTCACATTGATGGCCGTCCTCGGCGTCTCCAGCATCACGCCGGCCTTTCCCAAGATCGCGGTGCAATTGGGCATCGCAAAACAGTCCGTCGGCTTGTTGATCATCGCCTTCACGTTGCCCGGCATCTTTCTCACGCCGCTGCTCGGCGTGCTGGCGGATCGCCACGGCCGCAAAGCCGTGCTCGTGCCCTCACTGCTGCTGTTCGCCGTCGCAGGCGGTTGTTGCGGCTTTGTCCGCGATTTTCAGCTGCTGCTGCTCCTGCGCTGCCTGCAGGGCATCGGCGCTGCTGCACTCGGTTCTCTCAATATCACCCTCATCGGCGATCTGTTTGCCGGCGAAAAGCGCATGACCGCTATGGGTTACAACGCCGGCGTGCTCAGCATGGCGACGGCGAGCTATCCGTTCCTCGGCGGCGCGCTGGCGACCCTGGGATGGTACTATCCGTTTTTCCTGCCCTTTCTCGCCATCCCGGTCAGTCTCGCCGTGTTACTCGGTCTGCAGACGCGCAAACCATCACCGCAGCGGTTGCGAGCCTATCTGAATGACGCTTTTACCAGTTTGCGGGACCAAAAAGCAGTGCTCTATTTTTTTGTCAGCATGGTGGTCTTTATCATCCTCTATGGTTCCTACCTGACCTATCTGCCCATTTTTTTGGCCGAGCGGTTTCGCTTCGAGCCATTGCACATCGGCGTGGTCATGTCGCTCATGTCCGTCGCGACGGCCGTCACTTCTTCGAAGAGCGGACGCCTTGCGGCACGCTATTCCAAAGGACGGGTGCTGCGATCATCCTTTCTCTTTTACGGCGCTGCCATGTTGCTTCTCCCGCTCTCATCATCCTGGCCCATGCTGATCCTTACGGTCATTGTCTATGGCGTGGGTCACGGCATGAACATCCCGGCCGTGCAAACCCTGCTCGCGGGTCTCGCTCCTTTTAAGCATCGCGGCGCGTTCATGTCGATGAACGGCATGGTGCTGCGGCTCGGCCAGACCCTCGGGCCGCTGATCATGGGCGGTTTTTACCTGTGCGGCGGAACAGCCGCCGCATTCGTCGCCGGTGCTGTGGCCGCGTTACTGATGTTCATTTTGCTGCTGGCTTGTGACAATGGATAGATGGAGGCGGATGACAGTACGCGCGACGCTGCGTCGAGCAGACGCTAAATCTATCTTGCATCTCGCCAGCTTTGCGAAAAAAACATTTCATATCGCTTTATAAATCGTTACTATACAAGAAAAATAGAGCAGAAACGTAAAGCGTCAAGCTCTGGCAAAGACGCAAAAGATCAACTTGGCGCGGTCTTCGGCCACAACCAAAAACATCTAAACCGCCGTTGGCGCAGAGGCACGCAGAGAAAAATTAAAGATCTTTTTACATATTCTTTTGGTCAACAACGATCAATATAGTGAATCCTACAGGAGGAATCCCGCAGGAAGACATAAAGTATCACAATAAAAAACAAAATTAGTCTATTGTGTTTTCACGTTTTGATTTTCTCGGCGTTTCTTTGCGGTCTTGGCGGTTTTCTTTTTTATAAGATCTAAAACTTTGTTAATAGAACACGATGTTGTCACCTTGTAGTACAGAAACAGCAGCCCGTCTGCCATGGAGGCAATCGAAGCATGATCGACAGACTCAGATTACTCATAATTGCAGCTATAGCACCGGCCATCGCTGCAACGGCAATGCAAGTCAATATCATTGATTGTGGCGCGGTCGAAAATGAGATCTCGACCCAGGCCATTCAACAGGCGGTCGATTTGTGCCACGGGCAGGGTGGCGGCACGGTCGTGATTCCCGCCGGCACATTCATCACCGGCACGATCGTTCTCAAGAGTTATGTGAATCTGCATCTGTCGCCGGGTGCAAAACTGCTGGGCAGTCTCGATCTTGGCGATTATAGCGCCAGCTTTCGCAAGCACGGCATCATTTTCTGCGAGGATGCGGTGCAGGTCAGCGTCACCGGTGATGGCATCATCGACGCCCGCGGCACGACATTTTACGACCCGAGCCAAAATCATGTCTATGAGGAATTTGACCGGGACCGCACGCGACAAAAACAAGGCTACATGCCGGAAGGTCAGTTTTATACGGATGGCCCGATCAAGAGAAAACCCAAGCCCGGCATGACCATGACCTTCTACCACTGCAGTCAGGTTTGCCTGCAGGATTTCACCCTGAAGGATACGCCTTCCTGGGCCATTCGCCTGGCCTATTGCGACGACGTGCACGTCGACGGACTGTCGATTTTGAACAATCTGATGGTCCCCAACAGCGATGGCATTCACAGCACCACCTCCCGCAATGTGCGAATTTCCAATTGCGACATTCGGGCCGGGGATGACGCCATCATCATCACCGGATTCGATATTGATGAGGAAAAGCCGGAATTTGACACGCAGCTCCAGGCAGCGCACCTCTTTGGCAATAAGACCATCTATGCGGAAAATTTCACCGTGACCAACTGCCATTTGCAGTCGCGTTCCGCCGCCATCCGCGTTGGCTACGGCCAGCACCCCATCCGGCGATGCATTTTTTCCAATATTCAAATCTATGGCTCGAATAGAGGTATCGGCATCTTTGCGCACGACATTTCGGACATCGAGGAGCTGATTTTTTCGGACATGATCATCGAAACTCGCTTGCACAACGGCCAATGGTGGGGCAATGGCGAACCGATTCATATATCGGCGATTTGTCGATTCCCCGGCTATACGGCCGGCAGGGTCAAAAATGTCCAGTTCAACAACATCATCGCCACCGGGGAACACGGACTAATATTTTTTGGACAGCAGGACAGTCC
>RQOI01000399.1 GCA_003854995.1 Candidatus Zhuqueibacterota bacterium | reverse complement strand
GGCGGCCACGAGTCCGGCCGGTTGCTCATGGCCGGCGTTTCGCTCAAGTCGTCAAAGTAACCAAAGACCGGATACATGCCCCATTCGATAGTGCCGTCAGGACTCATGTCCATATGTTCTCGATAACTCGACTGGCAAAAATAGAGCGTGTCCAGATCGGTGCGATTTTGAATGGCGTTGATATCCGTGACCGGCGTCGATCCGTATTCGACGTAGACGCGCGCGCCGATGAGGATGCAAATGCCGTCGTGCATTTTGCTGCCCTGGTAGGTGTTTGGCCATTTTGACACATCGTACCCCAGATCGCAGCAATCGGAGAGCTCGGTCGTATTGCGAAAATAGAGCAAAACCCGGTTCCCGGTCATCCAGCCAACGCGTTCAGCGGCAATATCGCCCGCCGGATCATCGGGGCCCTCGTAGAGGCGGCCCTGCGCTGCTGCTTGCGCGAGCAGACCAGAAAGGACAACTATGGCAATATGCAACAGTTTTTTCATAGTTAAATCCTTTTAAAATGTCAGGCTCAGCGTGTAGGCGTTGATGCTGCCGAGCAGACCGACTTGGCGATAGGCGTAATCGATTTTAATGGCGTTGTTGTGCATAAAGTTGAACAGGAGACCAAAACCAAAGGTCACGCCATATTCCGACTCGACCATGGTCAGACCCTTGTAGCCGGTGCGCAGCATGATCACGCCAAAAGCCGGCACTGTCAGGCCATATTCGACGCCAGCATTGATGTATTCGCTGTTGTTATTGGGGTGCAGCGCATCGACGGCCACGGTCAGGCGGTGGGTAGCGGTGAAGACGGGGTGGAAGGAGATGCCGATGCGAAAGATCAACGGCAGTTCCCACGCCTGCGTCTCATAGCGGGCCGGGACATATTCGAAATTACCGGCTTCATTCGGTGATTCATCGATGGGCCGCTTCAGGTCGATGCCGTTGTATTGCATTCGGGTGCCATAATTCGAAATGTTCATGCCGATGGAAAGCCCGCCTTCCTCGTCGCCTGTCCACGATAAAAAGGAGGTGTTGACGATCGCGCCCAGATCCAGGGCTACGGCGCTGGCGCTCTCATGCCAGATGCGCGAGGAGACATATTTTCCGGAGACGCCGAAAGAGAACCACTGCGCCAGTTTTCGACCATAGGACAGGTTCACAGCATAGTCCATGCCATCGAACTTTTCACCTGTGCCTTCCTGCATGAGCATGGAGGTGACCTCTTCTTCGCCGTAACCGGTATACACCAGACCGATGCCGAATGTGCCCAACCTCGGCGCCACATACCCCAGGCCAACAAAGGCCGTGTTGATGTCGGCAACCCATGGCTGATGCATGACCTGGAATTCATTTTTCTCCATATACCCCAGACCGGCCGGATTCCAGTAAACCGAAGAGACATCTCTCACAGTGCTGACATAGGCATCTCCCATGGCAATCCCTGAACTGCCATAGCCGAGCTCGAGAAAGTTGGCGCTCGTGGTGCCGACTCGATAGGGCTCTTGTGCCTGCACGGCAAAACCGATCAGGCAGCAGGAAACGCCCATGAGCAGCGCGAGTTGTAATTTATTTGTAATCATGTCAGAGACCTCATGATAGTTTAAATTTCATTCCCGTCGTCACTAGAACAGAAATCCCATGCCCAGCTTTATTT
>RQOI01000398.1 GCA_003854995.1 Candidatus Zhuqueibacterota bacterium | reverse complement strand
GGCGCCAGAGTCGCCAACGCGCTCTATTTTTATCGGCTGCAATCAGAGCTGGGCGCCAGAACGATGAAAATGATGCTCATGCGTTGAGCAGGCTGCAGCTGTCTTTCAGCGATCCGACGCAACCTGCAAATGACCAATTCATTGATTGTCTTTTTCGCGCTTTGTCAATATTTTCACTATATTATAAGGGATAACAAAATTCGATTATCACATGGAACTGGGTATTTTCAAATTAGCATTTCGCAGATCGGAAAAAGGAGTGAAATCTGCAATTCCCTATCCCGACGGAATAAAGGGAGGGGTGATCGCCGGTTTTCTGTTGGCTCTGCTGGTGATCTTATCGAGGAGGGTGAGCGGTTTTCAGCAACTGGAGCTGGACTATTTTCGCAGGTTGTGGCCGCTCATGATTTTCATCGGCACAGTCGGGGGCGCATTAGCCGGATTTCTCTGCTGCCGCTATGCGGGCCTGTACTGGAGTCAGACGCGCTTGTGGCGACGATATCTCTATGCTGCTCTTTTGTTCAGCTGGGGTTTTGCGATCGCCTTTTTCGTGCAGCAGCTCTCGGCGCGCGATGCCTTTGGCCCACCGGGCTGGTATGCATTTGCTGATCGAATGGGCGGCGGCCCTGCTGGCGAGCCCAATTTTGAGTCGCTCGCCACTGGCCTGTTGGGCGGCGTCTTTTTTCTCTTTCTGTCGCGATCAATGGCCAGGAGAAAATCACGGCACGCGCGCGATCTGCTGCAGACGAGTATAAAGGTGGCGGTTCCGGGCGTTGTCGTGTGGTCTTTTGTCTATTTGATATACGTCCTCGCCATCGCCTTAAAGATTACCCAGCAAGACAAAGTGCCCTGGCGATCATCGGCCATTTTTATCGTCGACTTTCCCCATCCGGAGCGAGTTCTCCTGCACACTGTCATCGGCATTTTTTTCGCCGCCAGCATCCTCCACTTTAGCAGGAGAGCGATGCGCGCAACTGAGGAGCATCACCGCAAGAGAGATCAGGATTTCCTCGACAAAGCGGCGGCCATCCTGGCCGACAATCTAGATGACCCGGGCTTTGGTCCGCAGAAGCTGGCGGACGCGCTGCATATTTCCAAGGGGCATTTGAACAGAAAACTCAACGCGATGACCCAGATGACGACGAGACGCTATATTCTCATCAGCCGACTCGAAAAGGCCGCCGTGCTGCTGGAGCAGGACGCCGACACCGTCTCGCGAATTGCTTTCGATGTCGGTTTTAACAATCTCTCCTATTTTAACAAGAGCTTTAAACAGCACTTTGAGGTAACCCCCTCAGAATACAAGCGGAAACGCATGGCGTAATACCTCCATCCTCAGCGTATGCTCTCTCCGCATCATAGTCTGTTTCCCCAGCATCATAGATCGGCTGCGATGTTGTAGTTTTCCGGCAAAAGTCTTTTTATAATAGACCGAATAATTTTTGTACCATCCATCTTGCCGTTGACTCTGACGAGAAAAAATTATTCATGGTCTGCTTGCTGTGAAGGGCGCGGGTATGGACGACAGTGGGGGTTCAGCGTGAAGACCACGTTGCTACCTGGGCGCAGGTGACAAGAGAGGAAGGTAAGAGAGAACAAAACCATTCACTCCGGCCGAGCAGACGAGAGGAAAGCCACATCTGACCCGATGCCAAGGGGGGCCGGGTCAGATGCATTACATCGAGCCATTCATTCCATTGACTTTCTCCTAAACTGAGCGATCAGTCTTTAGCTTAAAATTGAGAGTCCGCAATAGTCAACCACCTCGATCAGGTAGTTGTACAAGGCGAGGAAACCGATCGGATCATCCATGCTGCCGATCCATGGCGCACAGCAGTGCGCCTGCATCTCGACCCACTTGCTGGTCAAGGGCGACGTCAGGGTAAGCTTTTTGATGGTATCGTCTAAGTATCGAGCAAAAAAGTCACCATCATGTTGACCTGATACTCTGCAACTTTCCCGTCCTCGACGCGGACATGCTGCTCCTTGATCCAGACGCTTTTGACGTTGCGCAGCGTCTTGGTGGCGCGTTCAATGCCCAGTCGGATGGCGTCATCAAAGCTCTTGGTCGATGTGGCACTGATTTCG